>JAHFBW010000065.1 GCA_023249845.1 Candidatus Eiseniibacteriota bacterium | reverse complement strand
GGATCGTGGATTTCTTGAAGCTGATGCAAGAGGACCGCGAGGTGGGCGAGTTGTTCCGCACGCGGTTCGACGCCTTCCATCGCTCGTGCGGCAGCACGACGGCCTGTGCCGATTGCGGCCTCGCCTGCCTCACGTCACCGCCTCGATGACCCCGGGGCTCCACCGCCACGTTCTTGCGTGGGCACTCGCGTCGCTGCTGGCGGCGCCGGGCCATGCCGGGGCGGTCGAGCGCTCGCGCTGGCTCATGGGCACGTTGTTCACGTTCCGTGCTCCCGAAGCGGTGGCGGCGCCGGCGCTCGAGGCGGCGCTCGACAGCGTGGGCTCCCTCGAGACACGTCTCAGCAACTGGCGGCCGTCGAGCGAGCTCTCCCTTCTCAACGCGGCGGGCTCGGCTGACCTCGTCTCGGAGCCCCTTCTCGCCGTTGTGGATTCCGCGCTCGCGCTGGCCGCAGTCACCGGCGGCATGTTCGATCCCACGGTGGAACCGCTCACGCGAGCCTGGGACCTGCGCGGCGCGGGCCGCGTGCCTGACGCGCACGAGCTCGCGGACGCGCTCTCGCGCGTGGATTGGTGCTTGGTGCGAGTGAGTGATCGGAGTGTCCGGCTGGGCGGCGCCCAGCTCGACCTGGGCGGCATCGGCAAAGGCTTCGCACTTGATCGCGCCGCTCGGATACTGGCCGAGTGGGGCGTGCGTGACGCCACTCTCGACGCGGGCGGTCAGCGCCTCGACGTGGGTGCTGGCGAACAGGTCGCGTGGGTGGCGCATCCCGCGCACCGCGAGGAACCCCTCGTTCGACTTGTGTTGCGCGGCGGTTCGCTCTCCACCAGCTCCCAATCGGAGCGCTTCGTGCGCGCCGCCGCTTGCCGGCTCGGCCACGTGCTCGACCCGCGCACCGGCCGACCGCTCGCGACGCGCGCGTCAGTCACGGTGCGGGCGCCGAGCGGCACGCGTGCCGACGCGCTCTCCACAGCGCTGCTGGTCATGGGACGTGACGCCGCGGCCGCGTTCGCGCTCGCGCATCCTGAGATCGGCGTGCTGTGGCTGGAACCCTCCGGCCGCCAAGTGCGCGCTGACGCGTGGAACCTGAGGGTCGCCGAGTTCGCGCACGGCGTCCGTCTCACCTTTCACTCATCCGGAAGCTCTCTCGAACCGCTCACCCATCTCACAAGGACGCCATGAGATTCCCCCGAGTTCTGCCTGCCCTCGCCGCATCGCTCCTGCTCGCCGTCTCGGTTTCCGCGCGCGCCCAATCCACCGATCAGCGTCTCGGCGACGTGGAGAAGAAGCTCGACGCTGCGCTGGCCGAGCTCGAACGCCTGAAGCTCGGCGGTGCTGCTTCCGACACCGCGAGGTCGCCGGTGTCACGCTTTGGGTTCGCCCCCGGCGCGTCGCGCGTGTACGACATCGGCGGCGGAACGTCGGTCGGCGGATACGGCGAGATGCTGTTCGAGGCGCCGGACGGCGAACGCGAAGACGGCGCGCCCTCGCGCATGCGCCCGCGTGCCGATCTGCTGCGCGCGGTGTTCTACGTCGGCCACAAGTTCACGCCGGAACTCTTGTTCAACTCCGAGATCGAGTTCGAGCACAGCGGCATTCGCGACGAGGCGGAAGCGCTGGTGGATCCACTCACCGGCGAGGGCACGGCCGAGCTGACGGGCGAGGTCGTGATGGAGTTCGGCTATCTGGACTGGCAGGCGCGGCCGTGGCTCGGCGTTCGCGCAGGCAAGCTGCTGGTGCCGATGGGGCTCGTCAATGAACAGCACGAACCGCCGGTGTTCCCAGGCGCGCGCCGGCCTGACAGCGAGCGCCTGATCATCCCGAGCACGTGGGCCGCGAACGGCACCGGCCTCTACGGCGCCACTGTGAGCGGGCTCGAGTGGCGTGCGTACATCGTGGAAGGGCTCGACGCGCGGCACTTCAGCGTGTCGCGCGCCGTGCGCGAAGGCCGTCAGGCCGGCTCGCAGGCGCTGTTCACGCACCCGGCTATCACCGCGCGCGTGGACTGGAAGGGCACTGTGGGGCTCACGGTGGGCGTCTCGGGCTACACCGGCGATTCGTGGCAGGAGGCACGTCCCGCGGGCGTGAACCTGAGCGCGCGCGTGACGCTCGCCGACGTGCACGCCGACTGGCGTGTGCGTGGCCTGCAGCTCCGAGGCCTGTGGGCCAAGGGCACGATCGGGGATGCTGACGCGCTCTCGAACGAACTCGGCCTCACCGCCGGCTCGCGCCTCGGCGAGAGCTTCTTCGGTGGATACGCGGAGGTGGTCTACGACGTGGCGCCGCTCGCATGGCCCGGAACGGAGTGGGGCATGGCGCCGTACGTTCGCGCCGAGACATACGACACGCAGGACGGTGTCTCGGGCGCAGTGGACCCTGCGGGCACCGAGCGCCGAATCCTCACGTTCGGTGTCGCGGTCAAGCCGCATCCGCAGGTGGTGCTGAAGCTCGACCGCGAGGCTCGCCACAGCGGCGCGGACGTCGAGACGGGCCGATGGAATGTGGCGCTCGGCTGGTTGTTCTGAGACCCGGCTTCGCGGGTCTTGCTCTGGCCGCGCTGCTCGCGGTGGCGCCGGCCCCCGCGCGTGGCACCGACGCTCTCCCGCTCGCCCAGGCGCTGGCGAGCGCGTTCCCGGGCGCGCGCGTCGAGCGCCGGATGCTGGCACTCTCCTCCGCTGACGTGAAAGCGGTGGAGGCGCGCGCCCGCGCGCATTGTCCGTCGCGCCTCGCCACGGCGTACGTGGCGTGGCGCGGCGACACGCTGGCCGGCGCGGCGTGGACCGATCGCCGCGTCGTGCGCACTCGCGAAGCACTGCTGCTCGTGACGGTGGCCCCCGACACGACGGTAGCGCGCATCGACGTGCTGGCGTTCTTCGAGCCGCCGGACTATCGGCCGCTGGCTCGGTGGCTGGCGCTGTTCCGCGGCCGCGGCGCACGCGCTCCGCTCACACCACCGCGCCAGGTGCCCGAGGTGTCAGGTGCCACGCTCACGTCACGTGCGGTCAACGAGTCGGCGCGACTGGCGTTGGCTTGGTACGAACTGCTGTTGGCGCCGGATCTGGCGCGAGCGGCAGCCGGCCTACGGCGTGCGGAGGGCACGCCATGAAGTACCTCCAGAGCGGCGGATTTCAGAGCAACCCGCACATGCGGCTCACGCTTGGGCTCGCGATCGTGCTGCTCGCCGCGTTCTGGGTGAGCAATGCCGCGCTCTACTTTGCGCACATGAGCCTCGACGCCACGAGCGTCGTCGCCTACTACCGGGGCGACGAGGCGCGCTTCATGGCGCCGCGCTCAGCCGAGAGCCTGCTCGAGGTGACGCACATGCACCTGCCCATGTTCGCGCTGGTGCTGCTGCTGCTCACCCACCTCGTCATCTTCGCCCCCATGTCACACTTGAGGAAGACCGCCACGATCCTGGCCGCATTCGGTTCGGCGCTGCTCATGGAAGCCGCGAGCTGGCTCACGCGCTTCGTCCATCCCGGGTTCGCATGGTTGAAAGTGGGAGCGTTCGTGACGTTCCAGCTCGTTCTCGCCGGCCTGCTCGTGGGCCTCGGTGCGTTCCTCGCGCGCGGGCATTCGACCCACGCACCACGTGCTCGGGGGCACACCCGACAGGTCCGCGGACCCCGATCCGAGGTGGACCGAAGCCCGCGGGCGTGACGCTTCGCTTCGCTGGAGTCGTGCAGCGACCACGGTCCGCCCCCGGTAGCCTCAGGAGCCGCTTGGACCCCTGACGGCCAGGAACGGGCCGGACCAGCTTGAGATGCGTGAACCGGTGGTTCGGACGGAACGTTTGAATGACCAGCGCGGTGGTACCGCTTCCCGGCACGTCACTGGACCGCACGAGGTGTGTGTCGCACGATGAAAGCCGCGTCGGCCGACGCTCCCCGGATTCATGCGCTCGAGGAGGCTCCATGCGTCATCGTTCCATTGCCCTCGCCACCGTGCTCGTCGCGGCCCTCTCCGCCAGCGCGCTGTTTGCGGGCTGCTCGAAGAAGGACTCCACGTCTCCACCCGTGACCATGACCGGGCCGACTTTCAGCTTCACGTTCCCGCAGACCGGAACCTCCCACCAGTTCACGTTCACCGACCTCGGGACCTGGAACTACGCCTGCATCCCGCACGGCTCGGGCGGCATGACCGGCACCGTGATCGTGGCCGCCGCGGGCGCCGACTCGGCGCTCGTCCAGGTGGGACCCAGCAACACATTCTCGTTCGCGCCCTCCAGCGTGAGCATCAAGCAGGGCGGCAAGGTGCGCTGGGTGAACGCGAGCACGAACACGTTCAACCACACCGTCACGCGCTGAGCCCGCACCCGCGCATCGGCTGGGACTCATCGCGCCACTCCTCACTCGTCGGGGAGGGGGCAGGTATCCGCTGGAGGCGGGGGAACCCACCGCAAGCGGATGCCTCCCCTCCCCGCGTGAGTCGCAGGTGTCCGCGACGCGATCGTCGGCCTCTCGATGCCGCGCTGCCGCGCGACCGTCGCGCTCTGTGGCGCGCCCGCCACAGCGGAGCCGTTCGCTATAGTCGTCAGTAGTCAACGGCGTCGAGCTAACTCGTTATCCCGCGCGGGCTGCGACCGGATCGGCCGCCTTGGCACGACGCCTGCTCTTCCTCCGGGTCGAAGCACACGATCCGCACCCCGGAGGACGTTATGAACCTTCACTCGAACTTCACGCGCCTGGTCGCCACCGGTCTGCTCGCCTCGACCGTGCTGGTGCTGGCTTCGCCCGCGTTCGCTGATGGCGGTCGCCGGCGCTACAAGGGCGTTCAGAGCTACTACCCGGTGCAACGCGTCTACGTCCGTGAGCGCTCGAGCAGCGCCGCTCCGGTGCTGGCGGGCCTGATCGGCGGCTTCATCCTGGGCGCGGCGGTCACCTCGAACGCGCATCCCGTGGTCGTTCACCAGCGGCCGTATTACCACCGCACGGTGCAGTACCGCTACTACGACCCGTATGGCGACGACTGGTACGACTCGCTCGACCAGTGCGAGTTCCGCAACGGCGGCCCGCGCGTGGTGTTCGTGGTCGACGTTCGCAGCGGTCACCGCCTGCGCACGCTGCGCTACCACGAGGGCTGTTGGAATCGCTGTGAAGACGACGCGTACGACCGCTACAGCCGGTACGACTTCGATGGGCGGTACGACGACACGCGCTACGACGAGGGCGACGACCGCTAGGCAGTCGCGCTCTTACGGGAGTGGGTCCGCGGCGGTGGGGCTGGAACAAACGGGGAGCGTCCAGGCTCGCACGGCTGACCCACTGAATCAGCTAGACGGCGGTGCCGAAAGGTACCGCCGTTTCGCCTTTCCGATTGCCGAGGCCACCTCGCGGGACGAGGATCAGGCCGCCAGCAACTGCTCGGTGTCGGCCTTGTGCTCCTCGGGGCTCAGCACGCGTACGACGCTCTCGTCCGGGCCCATGGGATCCCACACGTCGGGCTCGCCCTCCGCGGGCGCCACGCCACCCGGCCCCACGAGCACCCGGCACACGGGGCGTGTCACATCGGCGGGATTCGGGCTCATCGCCAGCACGACGTGTCCGGACGAGGTCTGCATGACCGTGCCGGCCGGGTAGAGGCCGACCGTCCGGATGAGTGCCCACATCACCGCCGGGTCGAAGTTCACGCGGTTCGGGCCCATGAGGATCTTGAGCCCCTCGAACGCCGTGCGCGGGCGGTCGTAGTAGGCGCGGTGCGCGGTGATGGCGTCGAAGCAGTCCGCCATGGCAACGATGCGCGACATGGTCGCCTGACCCCAGTCGACCGTCGTGTCGGGGTAGCCCGTGCCGTTGTAGTTCATGTGGTGTTCGAGGCAGGCGCGCATGGAGTCGATCAGCACCTGCGACAGACCCGGCATGCGCGCGACCATAACCGCACCCTCGAGCGGGTGGCGTCGCATCTGCGCCCACTCCTCCGCAGTGAGCGCGCCCGGCTTGCGTAGCACGTCGCCGTCCACGCTCATCTTGCCGAGGTCGTGAAGCAGGCCTGCCACGCCGAGGTCGGCCAGCGCCTGGCGCGGGAGCCCGAGCGCCTGGCCCATGCCGACGGACAGCACCGACACGTTCACGCAGTGCGCATAGGTGTATTCATCGTGGTCCTTGAGCGCGGTGAGCCCGACCAGCGAGAACTCGCTCTTCATGACGCTGTCCACGATCGGCTGCACCACGCGTTTCGCATGGCGCAGGTCGGGGCGGCCCGTGGAACGCGCGCGCAGCACCACGCGCCGCGTACCGACCATCGCGCGCCAGTAGACCTGGCGGGCGCGTGCGCGTTCGCGCTGCGGCTTCGGCATCTCGTCGAGCTCGCGCGCAATGTCCTCGGCGTCGAGCTGCGCGGCGGGCAGCGGCACGATGTTGTGGACCGACGCTTCGTCCACGGCCTCGGGCAGCTTCGGCGCCAACGCCGCGTCGTCCGCGGCGAGGAACAGCTGGAAGAAGCGCTCGACCTCGGATTCGTTCACGCCCTGCAGGAATCGGAGCCCGCCGGTCTGGCGGCGGTCGAAGTCGGCGAGCAGCGAGTGGTACGGGCCCATGAGCGCCGTGTTGGCCTTCACGCGAACGCCGTTCACATAGAAGTAGTCGGCCATCGCGACGAGCGTGACCTCGTCCTCCTCGTCGAGCAGCCGGCGCAGCACGGTGAGGAACTCCTGCTGCTGGCGCTGGAACGCCATGTTCGACACGTCGTACGTGCGCGCCGTGCGCATGAGCGCCACGATGCGCTGGATGAGCGCGCCGCCGAGCTCGGAGAGAAGCTGGAGCTCGGCGCTCTCCCCCTGGCCCTGCGCGCTCATGCCGCCATCCGGGACTGCATCGCCGCCATGCACGCCTGGCGGACGGGCGCTCGCCGCGATTGGCAACCCGCCTCGAGCGCGGCAAGCGAGCGCGGGGTGGCGATGCGTGCCAGGCAGCGTGCGACCGCGTGGCGGTGGACCTCCTGGTCGCGGTCGAACCAGTTGCCGCCGTTCAATGCCGCTTCGAGTTCACCGACGACCTCGTCGCCACCCGTCGAGGCAATGGCGGCGTAGATCGCGCGCCGCTCCTCGACCGGGCGCTGCAGGAACTTCTCCTGCGCGATGTACGCCGTGACGTACCGCGCTGCCGCCGGATCGCGCGCGGCCGAGAGCTGCTGCAGGATCAGGCAGAAGAGTTTCGTGTCGGCGCCCTCGAGCGCCTTGATGAGCACCGGTCGAGCGAGCCTCGGCTCGACGCTCTGGAGCGCCGACACCACTTCAGCCGTGACTCGCGGGTCGCGGTAGCGGACGGCGGTCAGCAGCATGGGCACCACGGCAGGTCCGCCCACCCAGCCGAGGATGTGCACGACGTTTCGCACAACGTACCAGCGAGGGTCACTGAGCCAAGGTGCCAGGCGAGTCGGATCCTCCTGCGCGCGCACGGCGATGGCCTCGGCCACGAGCTGGCGAGTCATGCGCGCCTGGCTCTCGGAAAGCGTGAGCGTGAGCCAATCGAGCGACGGGGCGCCGAGCTCGTGTGCGAGCACGATGAACTCGCTTACGGACGCCGGCCCCTGTTGGTCGAGCCGCTCGACCACGCGCGCGATGCTCACGGGCTGGAGCAGCTCTTGCGCGAACGTCTCGTCGGACCACTCCGGGCTCTGGATCTGGCGCACGAGCTTGAGCGCCCCTCTCGCTTCGGTCCACGCGCCCGCCCCGAGCGCGGCACGCAGCACGCGCGGCAGGAAGCGCGCCATCTCCCTGCGATCGTCGTCGTCGGCTTCGGCGCCCAGGCAGGCGTGGGCCACGGCGAGCGCCGCCGTGGGCGGAGACACACGGCGTTCGGCCTCGTACTCGCGCAGGAAGCGCTGGGTCTCCTGCTCCGCCATGAAGTCCAGCTCGGCGAACGTGGCCTCCACCACCTCGGTGATTTCGCCGAGTGCCCAGTCCTCAGAGCGTTCGTGCTTGCGCGCTTCCACGTCCTCGAGACTTCCGGGTGGGGCACTGGTCTCCGATGCACCCTCCGCGGTGGGCCAGGGCAGCAGCGGCCCGTCCTCGCTCGATGCCGTGGCGTCGCTGCCCGCGTCGCCCTCCGCGGGAATGTAGTCCACGTCCACGTTGCGGAGGTTCGCCTCCCAGAGCAGCGTCACGAGATCGTCGCCGTCGAGGTTCTGGCCGGTGACGCCCAGCACCGCGTCCACGAGCGCGTCGCACTCGCGGGCCGCGGCCCCTGGCGAAAGCGTCAGGCCCCGCACGCCGTCTCGATAGAACGCGAACGCGAGGTTGTCCTCGCGCGATCGTGTGGAGTAGAGCGACTGGCCTTCGCAGGTGACGGCGTCGGCGGTGAATCGGTAGGTCACCGGACCGTGTTCCGCGAGCAATGCGGCCAGGTTCGCGGCCAACTCCTCTCGGAATCGCGTGACCGTGGGGTTGCCCGCGTCGTAGAGGCGACAGGTCTTGAGGGTGCGCGCGAACATGTTGAGCCACAGCCCGGCGGCCTTGAGCGCCGGGTCCATGGCAGTGCGGCCCTTCTCCTGTTCGTCGGGTTCCGCGGCGGGAGCGGACCCGCGCGCGATCTCCGCCATCTCCGGCTCGCTCGTGCCGTCCGGGGCGTTCTCGTCCATGATTGCGTGTTCTCCTCAAGGGGGGTCGGCCCAGCCCCTCTCGCGCGGTTATCGTCCTTTCGGCACAAGGCCTTGAGGGTGCTGGAGTTCGTTCGCGACGCGCGCAGGGGCGCTCGTGCTGGGGCGCTTGACCCACTTGCGAGGACTCCAGAGACTCGCCGCTCCCTGAAATGCGGCTCACGAGTCCCACCGTCCGAGGCTCCCCCCATGCACGCCCGCCCACTCCTCATGCTCCTACGCGTTGCCCTGTTCCTCGCCCTCTCCGTCCTGGGCGCGACCCGTGTGCGGGCACTCGAGGAGTGTCGGCTCATGCGGATGCCCGACATCCAGGGCGACCGCATCGTGTTCGTCTACGCCGGCGACCTGTGGACACTGCCGCGAGCGGGTGGCGTGGCACAGCGGCTCACGACGCACGAGGGCCTCGAGCTGTTTCCGAAACTTTCACCGGACGGACAGACGGTCGCATTCACCGGCGACTACGACGGCAACACGGACGTATTCACCATTCCCGTCGCGGGTGGAGAGCCCAAGCGGCTCACGTTCCATCCCGGCATCGACCAGGTGTCGGAGTGGTACCCGGACGGCAAGAGCGTGCTGTTCCGCTCGGCGCGCGCCTCGAACATCCAGCGCTACGACCGTTTCTTCCGCATCGCGGCTGCGGGTGGCTTCGAACAGATGCTGCCGCTGCCCACCGCTGGTTACGCGAGCTGGTCGGCCGACGCGAACCTGCTCGCGTTCGTTTCGCCGTCGTACGACCGCCGCACGTGGAAGCGATACCGCGGTGGCAACGCGCCCAACATCTGGGTCTACGACTGGAAGGCGAACCACTCGCAGAACATCACAGCGGACTGGGAAGGCCCGGACGAGTGGCCCATGTTCCATGGCCGCACCGTCTACTACTGCTCGGATCGCAAGGGCAAGACCGCGAACCTGTGGGCGTATGACCTCGACAAGAATACGCATCGGCAGGTGACCACGTTCGGTGACTACGACGTGCGCTGGCCAAGCGTGGGTTCGGACGCGATCGTGTTCGAGAACGGCGGCTGGCTGTACGTTCTGGATCTGCCGTCGGAGACGATGCACAAGCTCTCGGTGCAGGTCCCGGACGACAAGCCCGCCACGCGCGCAAGCTATCGTCCAGTGTCCGCGTGGATGCGCGGCATGGACCTGTCCCCTTCGGGCAAGCGCGCGGTCATCGAGGCGCGCGGCGAGCTGTTCAGCGTGCCCGCGGAGAAGGGCGACGTGCGCGCGCTCACGAACACGCCCGGCGCGCGCGACCGAGACCCCGTGTGGTCGCCCGACGGCAAGTGGATCGCGTACCTGTCGGACGCGAGCGGCGAATACCAGGTCCACGTGCTCCCGGCCGACGGCCACGCCGCGGCGCGCCAGGTCACTCGCGAGCCGGGCACGTTTCGCTACGCGCCCGTGTGGTCGCCGGATTCCAAGAAGTTCGCGTTCTCGGACAAGACCGGGCGGCTGCATTGGTGCGACGTCGCCAGCGGTCGGGTGACGCAGGTGGACAAGAACGAGTTCGCTGAGATACGCCAGTACGCGTGGGCCCCCGACTCACGCTGGATCGCGTACGCGAAGACCACGGGGGCCGGCTTCAATGTGCTGTGGTTGCACTCACTCGCGACGGGGCGATCCACCGCGGTCACCGACGGCATGAGCGACGACTTCGCGCCGTCGTTCGATCCCGAGGGTCGATATCTCTATTTCGTGTCACGCCGTACGTTCCGCCCCGAGTTCGGCGGATTCGAGCTGAACATGACGTTCAGCGCGACGGACAAGCTCTACGCGATGACGCTGCGCGATACGCTCGCGTCGCCCGTCGGCCCCGAGAGCGACGAGGAAACCGGCGAAGCCGCGGCGAAGGACGACGAGAAGAACAAAGACGTCAAGCCCGAGAAGCGCAAGGATGCGGAGGCCACGCGCATCGACCTCGAAGGACTGGGTCACCGCATCGCTGAACTGCCGGTGAAGGCGGGCCGCTACCCGATCGTGATCGGCGTGAAGGGAAAGGTCGTGTTCCTGGCACAGGACGAGTCTCCCGACCAGGACCTGAACTCTCCCGTGAGCGTTCACTTCTACGACCTTGAGAAGCGCGAGGAGAAGACGGTGATCTCCGGCGTTGACGCGTCGGTGGCCCTGTCGAAGGACGGCGGCAAGGTCCTTTACCGCAAGGACGACACCGTCGGCATCGTGGAGCTCGCCGAGGGCAAGAAGGTGGGTGACGGCAAGCTCGCCGTCGACGACCTCATGGCCTGGGTGGAGCCACACGAGGAGTGGCTGCAGATGTTCAACGAGGCGTGGCGGCTCGAGCGCGACTTCTACTACGACCCTGCCATGGGAGGGCTGGACTGGAAGGCGGTGGGGGACCGTTATCGCCAGCTCGTGCCGTTCGTCGCGCACCGCGCGGACCTCAACTACATCCTCGGCGAACTGATCGGAGAGCTCGCCACCTCGCACGCGTACGTGAGCGGTGGCGACATGCCGAAGCTGACACGCGTAGGCGCGGGGCTCCTGGGGGTGGACTGGTCTCTGGACGCGGCGAGCGGGCGCTACCGCTTCGCTCGCATCTTTCGCGACCGGGACTGGAACTCGGCCGTTCCAGCGCCGCTCGGTGAACCCGGCCTGCCCGTGCGCGAAGGCGACTTCCTGCTCGCGGTGAATGGCCGGCCGGTGCGCGCACCCGAGAATGTGTACGAGGCGTTCGTGGGCACCGTCGAGAAGCAGACCACGCTTCAGCTCGGCTCGAGCGCGAACGACGCTCACCCGCGCACGATCACCGTGAAGCCGGTCGCGAGCGAGGTGACGCTGCGCTACACGGCGTGGGTGAACGCGAATCGCGAACGGGTGCG
The DNA here is from genome assembly GCA_023249845.1 of Candidatus Eiseniibacteriota bacterium. GTDB lineage: Bacteria > Eisenbacteria > RBG-16-71-46 > RBG-16-71-46 > RBG-16-71-46 > JAIOPA01. The sequence goes on along the minus strand of JAHFBW010000065.1, from coordinate 2,019 downwards.
AAAGGCCACCGGCGGCCGCGTCGCGTACATCCACGTCCCGAACACCGCAGTGGGCGGCATCCAGGAATTCAGCAAGGGGTTCTATCCGCAGGTGGACCGCGACGGCATCATCGTGGACGAGCGCTTCAACGGTGGCGGGTTCATTCCGGACTTCTTCGTCGAACGCCTGATGCGCAAGACGTGGACCTACTGGTCGAGCCGCGACGGCGAGCCGTTCCGCACGCCGGGCCAGAGCATCGACGGCCCGAAGTGCATCCTCGCGAACGAGTACGCGGGTTCGGGCGGAGACTGCTTCCCGTTCTACTTCCGGCAGCAGGGCGTGGGACCGATCATCGGCAAGCGCACGTGGGGCGGTCTGGTGGGCATCTCGCACGACCTCCCGCTCGTGGACGGCGGCAGCGTGACGATGCCGGACTTCGGCATCTATGGCACGGACGGCAAGTGGATGATCGAGAACCACGGAGTGGATCCCGACATCGAGGTGGAGAACACCCCGGAGTCGGGCGTGGACGGCCTTGACCTGCAGCTCGAGCGTGCGATCGAGTGGACTGTGGAGCAGTTGAAGCTGCATCCGGTGATGCGTCCGCCGCATCCGGCATACAAGAAGCAGTAGGGCGCGGGTGCTCAGCGGTTCAGGACGATGATGCGGCCCGCCCCCTGCTGATTGCTGCTGCGCACGAAGTACACGCCGCGGGCCGCCTTGCGGCCGTCGTCGGCAGTGCCATCCCACGTCAGCGTGTGCTCACCGACCGGGAACTCCCGGTCCGCCAGCACGCGCACGAGACGCCCGGCCACGTCGTAGATGCGCACGCGCACGCGCCCCGCGTGCGCGACGCCGAGGTGCACGGTGGAGACGCCGCGGCGCATGACCGCTTCGCCCACCTTCATGAAGTCGATGAGCCCGGCGACGTGCTCCGAGCCCGGCACGTCAAGCAAGGGGCACGGGGGCCCCGTGATCGTGCAGATGCTCCCGAACACCTTGTTCAGCATGTAGTAGTAGTACGCGAGACGGCCACCGTCCGTATCACAGTATCGGCTGAACAGGTGCTCGATCTCGTACCCGCTGGTGACCGCGACCCAGTTACGGAGCGGCACCGCGGTCTTGACGACGTCGGACACGTACGGGCCCTGCGCACCCACGTTCTCGTAGAACGCGCCCTCGGTGGCTTCAACGAGGGCAGGATTCCGCTGGAAGACGTCATTGCCCCACTGGCAGGACGTTGCAACGCCATACACGTCGGTATTCGAGGTGAGGTTGGTTGTCGTGAGGATGTCCGCGCAGTTCTGCTGGTTGCCGGAGAGCGAGACGTACGAAGCGTTCCGGAACACCAGCCCCAGTTTGTCGGTGAGGAAATTCGTGTGGTTCGGGTCGATGCCACCGGTCTGCTTCTCTGACTGCGCGAAACCGTCGCCCTGGATGAAGATGCCGCGCGGCTGTGCCGTACCGCCGGCGGCAGTGAGGAAGTCGTTCAGCACCGCGATGTCGTTCTGGCTGCGGTTCAAGAACGGTCCGAGGACGCTCGCGGTGAGGTCGCCCGAGAGGAGTGACACCATGCGGTAGTACGCGCGCAGCATCTCTGGGGTCGGCCCCGCACGGGATTCCCTGCCCGCCGCGTACCCCATGTTGGCTCGGTTCGCGAGTCGGCTGCCGAGGCCGCCGGCGCTCGTGGTGAGCGATTCGGACGCCTTCACGCCGTACATGTCCCACGTCGTGCCGGGCTGCGAGTTCTTGTTGCTCACCGCCACGGACATGTCGGTGCGCACGTCGAGGTTCACGATGTTGGTTGTGCCCGGCGCGTGCCAACCATTGTGCGCGCCGAATTTGGCCACCGACGTGTTGCACATGGAGTCCATCACCGAAACGAACCGGCCTTCGTTGCCACGACGGTCGTTGTAGTCCACGTACAGCATGCAGGCCGCACCCGCACCACCGAACGCCGCGTTCTTCCAGCGGTCCGGCAGCACGCCGAACTGCTGCCAGCGGTGCTGGTCCGTCGAACCCTCGCGCGACTGCGGCGT
>JAHFBW010000341.1 GCA_023249845.1 Candidatus Eiseniibacteriota bacterium | reverse complement strand
CGCCATGGCCCAACACGTCGGCGACCGAGGCGTGCTTCGTGAACGCCTTCATCACCTGTGCCGCGTCGCCGCCCGTGACGAGCAGGTCCAGGTCCCCGACGGTCTCGCGGCGGCGCCTGAAAGAGCCCGCCAGCTCGACTTGGGCGACGCCGGGCAGCGCGCGGATGCGATCGGCGAGCGCCTGCGCGTGCGGCCAGGCTTCCGCGAGCAGCATGCGCCCCGACCACTGCGACGCCGTGGCGAGCGCCTTCACGACGTTCTGCTCCACCTTCTCGCCAAAGCCCGGCAGGTCACGCAGCTTCCCCGCTTGGGCGGCCTTCGCCAGCGCTTCGCGCGTGCGGATGCCGAGCGTGTCGAACAGCGTCTTCACGCGCTTGGGGCCCAAGCCTTGAAGCTCGGTGAAGCCCACCACGTCGTCCGGATACTTGGCGAGCATCTCGTCCATGAGCTCGGTGTGGCCCGTGGCCACGAGGTCGCGGATGTGCTGCGCGATGCCCTTGCCGATCCCGGGCAGCGCCTCGAGCGCTCCCGGCTCGTCCACGAGCGAAGCGATCGACTCGCCGTGGTTCTCCACCACGCGCGCGCCCTCCTTGTAGGCACGCACGCGAAACACGTTGGCGCCGTCGATCTCGAGCATCGTGCCCATGCGCGCGAGCGCGCGGGCGAGTTCGGCGTTCGTCACGGCGAGGGTCAGCCCTTGTCGCCGACGAGTTTCAGGAACGCGCGCTCGTCCAGCACGCGGAGCCCGAGGCGTCGCGCGTCCTCGAGCTTGGAGCCGGCGCCCGGACCGGCCACCACAATCGTCACCTTCTTGGAGATGCTGCCCGCCACGCGCGCGCCGTGGCGCTCGGCGAGGCGCTGGGCGTCGGGACGCGGCATGGTCTCGAGCCCGCCCGTGAACACCACGATCTCACCGTCCAGCGCGCGCGGCCCAGTGGGCCGCGCCTCGGTGACCGGCTTCACGCCCGCCTTCTGGAGCCGATCAAGCACCTTTCGATTGCGCGGATTGGCGAAGAAATGGTGCACACTCTCGGCCACTTCGGGCCCGATGCCGCGGATCTCCTGGAGCGACTCCGGCGTGGCCTCGCGCAGCTCAGCGAGCGAGCCGAAGTGGTCGGCGAGCAGGCGCGCCACGGTGTCGCCAACGTGCTCGATCCCGAGCGCAAACAGGAACCGGTCGAAGCGAGGCTTCTTGCTGGCCTCGATGCCGGCGAGCAGGTTCTCGATGCTCTTCTCGGCGAATCCGTCGAGCTGGACCAGGTGGATGGGCGTCAACTGGTAGAGGTCGGCCAGGTCCTTCACCAGGCTCTTCTCGAGCAGCTGCTTCACGGTCTTGCCGCCCAGGCCCGCAATATCCATGGCGCCGCGCATGGTGAAGTGCGTGATGTGACGCTCGAGCTGCGCAGGGCAGGCGAGGCCGTTCGTGCACAGGTGCGCCGCGCCCTCCCGCACCACCTCGGAGCCGCACACCGGGCACTTGATCGGCAGCTCGAAACGCCGGGCGCCCACTGGGCGGTGCTCTTTCAATACCTCGACCACCTCCGGGATGACGTCCCCCGCGCGCCGCACGCGGACGGTGTCCCCGATGCGCACGTCCTTGCGGTCGATCTCGTCCTGGTTGTGCAGCGTGGCGCGGCTCACCGTGACCCCCGAGACATCCACGGGCTTCAGCTGCGCGACCGGTGTCAGCTTTCCGGTGCGGCCCACTTGCACGACGATGTCGAGGATCTGCGTGATCTCCTCGCGCGGCGGGAACTTGTAGGCCACGGCCCAGCGTGGCGAGCGCGAGCGCATGCCGAGCCGCGTCTGGACGGCGCGGTCGTTCACCTTGATCACGATCCCGTCCACCTCGTAGGCCAGCCGCTCGCGGCGCTCGAGCAGGTGCGCGTGGAACGCGAGCGCCTGCTCGAGCCCGTGACAGAGCTTCACGTTGTCCTCGACGTGGAATCCCCACGCGCGCAACACGTCGAGCATGGCCTGCTGCGTGGGGAAGGGGTGGGGGCTACGTGCGGGCGCGTCGTAGCTCATGATCTCGTACGCGAAGCAGTCGAGCTTCCGTGAGCCGGTGATGCTCACGTCCAGCTGGCGCAACGTACCCGCGGCGGCGTTGCGCGCGTTCGCGAACGGCTCTTCACCCTCCGCAATAAGCTTGCCGTTCAGCTCGGCGAAGGCCGCGAGCGGGATCAAGACCTCGCCGCGGATCGCGACACGGTCGCGAGCCGGCGGGCCTTCTTCGCGGAGCCGCAGCGGGATCGCACGGATGGTGCGCAGGTTCTCGGTGACGTCCTCACCAACCTCGCCGTCGCCGCGCGTGGAGCCGCGCGTGAACACGCCGTCCTCGTAGACCAGTTCCACGGAGAGCCCGTCGAACTTGGGCTCGGCCATGTACGCCACTTCCTCGGCGAACAGGCCCTCGTCCATCCCGAGGCCTTTCTTCACGCGCTCGTCGAACTCGCGCGCTTCGGACTCCTCCATGAGCGAGTCGAGCGACAGCAGCGACCGCACGTGCTTCACCTTCTTGAAGCCCGCGCGGAGCCCGCCGCTCACGCGCTGCGTCGGAGAGTCCTGGAGCCGAAGATCGGGGTACTCCTGCTCGAGCGCTTGCAGATCGCGCATCAGCTTGTCGTAGGCTGCATCCGAGATGGTGGGCTTGTCCAGCACGTAGTAGCGATGGTCGTGCTCGCGGATCTGGTCGGAGAGCTCGGCGACCCGCTGCTTCGCGTCGGTCTTGGTCACGAGCGACCGCCGGCCTGTTCCAGCACCCGCGCGTAGTGCGCGGCCGAGAGCGGCATCACGGAGAGCCGGGAGTTCCGCACCAGCTCAGTGGTGCGGAGCACGCGGTCGGTGCGGAACGCCGCGATCGGCAAGCGCGTTTCGAATGCACGCACGGGTTCCAGGTCCACGACCACGCGCTTCGGGTCTTGGAGCTTCGGATCGGGATATGCCGCGCGCGTGACACGGGCGAGGCCCACCACCGATTTCTCGTTGCCCGTGTGGTAGACGATGACGTCGTCCCCGCGTTTCACCGCACGAAGATGGATGAGCGCGGTGGCGTTCGAGACACCTTCCCAAACCGCGCGTTTGTCGCGCGCGAGGTCGGCGTAGGAGTATTCCGACGGTTCGGTCTTGAACAGCCAGTGGGCCATGGGGCGTGGAAGTTAGCGCCGCCACGGGGCGCCTACAAGGAGTGGGGGTGAACGTGCTGACGCCCAAAGCGGTCGCACTCGCGGCGCTCGTTCCGGTGCTGTGGACGTTTGCGGACGCGCCCCTGCTGACATTCCGGCAGCGATTCGTCGCGCACCGCTGGGCCGAGCGCATGGTGCTGTTCTCCATCGAGCTGAACCTGCTGCTGCTCTGGGTACTGGCGAAGGTGCTCGTGGGCCGCGACGCCGTCATCGCCCCGGACGGCGCCGAGCTCGCGTTCGCTTGGGCGGGCGCCGTGCTGGCG
>JAHFBW010000001.1:11544-55597 GCA_023249845.1 Candidatus Eiseniibacteriota bacterium | reverse complement strand
AAGGGCGACCTGGGCTTCGGCGTGAGCACCATGTTCACGCTGTCGTTGGGACTGGGATTCCCCTACCTGTTCCTTGCCACGTTCTCGAACCTGCTCCAGGTCCTGCCGCGCTCGGGCGACTGGATGGTGTGGGTGAAGCACGCGTTCGGCACGCTCATGGTGGGCTTCGGGTGCTACTTCGTGCTGTTGGGCGTGGCGCCGGAGCTGGCGCCGTGGGTGCTGCCCGTGACGCTCGTCCTGGGCGGGCTCTACCTGGGATTCGTGGACAAGAGCGCGGGACCGAAGGGCGGCTTCCGGGCGTTCACGCAGGCCGCGGGCCTCGCCGCGGTGGTGATGGGCGTGGTGTTCGGCTCGCAGATGGTGCGCGCGAAGCTGCGCACGCTCACGTTCAAGCCCTACGACGCCGTGGCGGTCGAGGCGAGCCTCGCCGCCGGCCGGCCGGTGATGGTGGACTTCTCCGCCGACTGGTGCGTGCCTTGTCACGAGCTGGAGATCGCCACGCTCAGCGATCCTCGGGTGGTGGCCGAGGCGCGGCGCTTCGACCGCTACAAGATGGACCTCACCAAGTACGACTCGCCCGCGGCCGACTCCTCGCGCAAGCGCTACGGCATCGCCGGTGTTCCCACCATCGTGTTCCTGGGGGCGGACGGTCGCGAGATCCCCGCCGCGCGCGTGGAAGGCTTCCTCGCGACGGAGCCGTTCCTCGAACGCATGAAACTGGGCGGGGCGAGGTAGCCGGGCGCCTCGAGAGGGCTACTCCTCGTCGCCGACGTTCCCCGCCTGCTTGAGCGCCTCGCGGTCAGGGATCACGAACCGGTCGTGGCCGGTCAACAGCACGCCCTCACGATTCCACCGCGACATCACGCGGATCGCGGTCTCGACCGTGGTGCCGACGAGTTCAGCGATCTCCTGGCGCGAGAGCGCGAGCGGGATCTCGACGCCTTCGGGCGTCTCGCGACCCATGCGCGAGGCCAGCGACAGGAACAGCGCCGCGACGCGCGACTGCACCCGCGTGCCGTGCATGCCCGCGAGCTTGCGCGTCAGCGCCATGTTGAGCCGCGTCATGGCGAGCAACACCGCACGCGTGAACGCGGGGTCACGCTCCAGGAGATCGAACCAGTCCCGGCGCGGCAGACGGAGCAGCGTGGTGGGCTCCATGGCGATGGCGGTGGCCGGGTAGGGGATCTGGTTGTACACCGCCACGGCGCCCACGGCCTCGCCGGGTCCGAACATCTCGAGGATGACGTCGCCCGTGTCGGCGTGCCGCACGACCTTCACGCGGCCGCTCACGATCACGGTGAGCGCGTCGGAGGGATCCCCCGCGTTCCACAGCGCGTCGGCCTTTTCCAGATCCTCGAGCGTGGCGAGCCGCGCCAGGGAATCGCGAAGCGGCGGGGCCAGGTCGCGGAACATGGGGGAGTCGGCCAGCGCGGCCTCCAGCCTCTCGGCATGTGTGCGGCTCATCGAGTCCCCCAGGTCGGGTGATTGGCCCGCGAGCATGCCCGAGCGGCCCCCTGCCGCGCCAGCCCGCCGCAACGGGTTCCGCCGTCCGGGGCGGGGAAGGAAGGCGGATGACGGCCGTCATACGCCTGCGTCCGGCTCGCCCCGATGCTACGGACATGGACCCCACGAACGAGAACACCGGCGCGAGCGGAACACGCGCACGCCTACGCTCCGAGCACGGCCGCACGCTGCGCCGCGCACGCCGCGTCGAGGAGATGCTGCGCAGTGGTGGCGCCGGCCGGATGCGTGCTGTCGAGCATCGCTCGCTCCGGTCGTTCGCCGCGTTCCTACTCGGGGCCTATGAAAGGCACATGTCGGCGGAAGAGTCGGTGGTGTTCCCGCGGCTCGAACAGGAGTTCCCCGAGCTGGGCGAAACGCTCCGGCGGCTTCGCGCCGATCACGACGAGCTGCGCGCCATGAGCCGCGACCTGGAAAGGCTGCTGTCCGCCGCGCCGGGCGAGCGACGCGACGAACGATTGTTCGTACTGGTCATGGACCTCGTCGAACTGATGCGCCTCCATTTCCACGCCGAGGAGCAGGCCGTGTTCGGTTGGCTGGGTCGGCTACGGGCGGCGCCCGCGGCCTCGAAGCGCTCGCGCGGTCCGCGCCGCGCGCCGTCGCGGCGCCGCGCAAGTCATTGAATGCCAAAGCGCTCGTGGACATGACGCCGGTCATGGACGAGCCCGCCCCCGCGACCGAAGCTGCCTTCGTCAGCACCCTTCACCGCCAGTGCGCTGTCCCCTCTCGGAGGTCGTCATGAGAACCAGGCCGTTCATCACCCGCGCCCAGGCGTGGGCACTCGCGCTATTTGCGACGCTTGCGGCGTTGCTCGCCTTTGGCGCCGGCTGTTCCACCGGGCCCGCGTCGCGCGAACCCAGCTCGCACGCCGCTCGTGCGGTGAACGTGAGCGGTAGCCAGGAGGCCGTGCTCGCCGACGCGCCCGCCGTGCCGGCTCCCATCACGCGGAAGAATGCCACCAAGGTGGTGGTCAAGCTCGAGGTGAGGGAAGTCGTGAAACGGATCGCCGACGGCGTGGAGTACACGTTCTGGACGTTCGGAGGCTCGGTGCCTGGCAGGTTCATCCGCGTGCGCGAAGGCGATGAGATCGAGTTCCACTTGCGCAACCACCCCGACAACAAGATGCCGCACAACATCGACCTGCATGCGGTCACGGGTCCGGGTGGCGGCGCAGCCTCGTCGTTCACCGCGCCCGGCCACGAGTCGATGTTCTCGTTCAAGGCCTTGAACCGCGGGCTCTACGTGTATCACTGCGCCACCGCGCCGGTCGGCATGCACATCGCGAACGGCATGTACGGCCTGATCCTCGTGGAGCCGGCCGGCGGGCTGCCGAAGGTGGATCGCGAGTATTATGTGATGCAGGGAGACTTCTACACGAAGGGCGGGCACGGCGAGCCGGGCCTGCAGCCGTTCGACATGGAGAAGGCGATCCGCGAAGAGCCCGACTACGTGTTGTTCAACGGCGCCGAGGGCTCGCTCACCGGCGACAACGCGCTCAAGGCGAAGGTGGGCGAGACGGTGCGACTGTTCATCGGCAACGGCGGGCCGAACCTGGTGTCGTCGTTCCACGTCATCGGCGAGATCTTCGACGCGGTGTACGCGGAGGGTGGCGACCTCCGGAACTCGAACGTGCAGACCACGCTGATTCCCGCGGGCGGATCCGCGATCGCGGAATTCAAAGTGGAGGCCCCAGGCACATTCATCTTGGTGGACCACTCCATCTTCCGCACGTTCAACAAGGGTTCGCTCGGCATGCTCAAGGTGGAGGGCGCCGAGGACAAGCTGGTGTACTCGGGCAAGCAGTCGGACGAGGTCTATCAGCCCGAAGGCGGCGCCATCCAGAGCCTGGGCGAGGCACCGCGCCAGGTGCCGGCGGCGAACAAGGCCGAGCGCATCGCGCGTGGTGAGCACGTGTTCAACAACATCTGCGCCGCCTGCCACCAGCCGAGCGGCCTCGGTGTGGCGGGCGCGTTCCCACCGCTCGCCGGCTCGGACTTCCTGAACGCCGACCCGGTACGTGCCATGCGTGTGGTCTCGGGTGGACTCTCGGGGACGATCGCGGTGAAAGGTAAGACGTATGCGAGCCAGATGCCGGCGCTGAACCTGCCGGACGAAGACGTGGCCAACGTGCTGACGTTCGTGTACAGCAAGTGGGGGAACGCCGGTCACGAGGTGAAGCCCGAGCAGGTCGCTGCCGCTCGGAAGTCCGCGAAGAAGTGACCATGCGAGCGCGCCGGACGAGAGCCGGAGGTGGAGCGCCGTGGGGGGCGGCGCTCGCGGCCCTCGTCCTGTGCGTGCTCGTGACGCAGGGCGCGCACGCCGCGGACCGCGTGCGCATCGAGGGTGGCCTCTACCGGCCACTTTACCGCCGGCCCGTGCGCGGGACCGCGCGGGACACGGTCCTCAAACGCACGGTGGCGGTGACGGTGGCGTCGTTCGAGTTGGACCGCCGGCCGGTCACGAACGGCGAATACCTGGAGTTCGTGCGCGCGCATCCCGCGTGGCGGCGCTCGCGCGTGTCACGTTTGTTCGCGGATGAAAGCTATCTCCGGCACTGGCTCAGCGACCTGGACCCGGGACCGCGCGCACCGGAGCGGAGCCCGGTCGTCCACGTGTCGTGGTTCGCGGCGCGCGCGTACGCGGCGGCTCACGGTGGCCGGCTGCCCACGGTGGCGGAATGGGAGCTTGCGGCCGCCGCGGACGAGACGCGCAAGGACGCTTCACGCGATCCTCGTTTTCTCTCTCGCGTGCGCGAGTGGTATTCGCGGCCCGCGGCGGCGGTGCTGCCGGCCGTGGGGCAGGGGGTGCCGAACGCCTGGGGCGTGGAGGACATGCACGGGCTCGTGTGGGAGTGGACGCTCGACTTCAACTCGGCCCTGGTCTCGGGCGAATCGCGGGCCGACGCCTCGCTCGAGCGCTCACTCTATTGCGGCGCCGGCGCCTCCGGCGCGGCCGACTTCGCGGACTACGCCGCGTTCATGCGGTTCGCTTATCGCGCGAGCCTCGAGGCCCGCTACACCACGGCACAGCTCGGCTTTCGCACCGCTCGCTCGCTGCCCGTGGGCGAGGGAGCGACGCCATGACACGCGCGAAGCGGTGGTCGCGTCTCGCGCCGGTGCTGGTGGTCGTCGCGGCACTCTCCTCGTGCACGCCCGGCCGCGTGGCCCGGGACGACGCGAGCCAGCCGCGGCACGATCAGGCGACGGCCAGCGCCCCGCGGACCGAGCCGTCGCTCTACGAGCTGGACTTGGGGCTCACCGACGCCGCCGGCCGCCAGCGGCGGCTTGTAGAGTTCCGCGGGCGACCGTTGGTCGTGAGCATGGTGTACACGAGCTGCCAGTCCGTGTGCCCGCGCGTCACCGCCGACCTGCGCGCGCTGGATCGGGCCCTGCCGGAGGCGCTTCGATCGCGCACGCGGTTCGTGCTGTTCTCGCTCGACCCGAAGCGGGACACGCCGGCGGCGCTGGCGGCGTTCTCACGACGCCACGACCTGGACAGCACGCGCTGGACGCTGCTCGTCTCGAACGAAGAGGACATGCGAACGCTGGCCGCCGTGCTGGGGGTCAGGTTCCGGCCCGACGAAGGTGGCGAGATCGCGCACTCGGCGGTCATTTCCGTGGTCGACGCGGAGGGCGTCATACGCCATCGCCAGATGGGGCTCGCCGCGGAGACCGCGCCGCTCGTGACCGCCCTGCGCGACGCGGATCGCGCCGCACCCACCGCGGGTCGGCAGACGACGACGCACTGAGCGCAGGGCGCGCGCACCCACGCTCGGGACGCGCCGCGATCGCGACCGGCGCAACGCACTGCGGAGCGCGTCGCGACCTGCCGATGATAGAAGACGCCGCGCGATCTGGGTGAGCGAGTGAATGTCATGTTCATGTGTGGTGCGCGGCGTTGCGCCGGGTCGGTCCACCGTGCTAACAGTGGTCGCCTGTCCCCGAAAGGCTCCCCGCACCACACCAACAGGAAAGGACTCGCCATGTTGCGTCGTTCCATTCTCGCACTCGCGATCCTCGCGGTGCTTCCCGCGGCTTCATTCGCGGGTCCGTTCGCTGCGTACGGGCCTCACGTCGGATTCAGCTCGGGTCCGGACCAGTTCGTCGTCGGCGGTCAGTTGCAGTGGGGCGATGTCGCCCCGAACCTGGACTTCGTGCCCGGCGTGGACCTGGGCTTCGGAGACAACAGCACGGTGGTGTCGTTGAACGGTGACTTCCGCTACCGCCTCGATACGCGCACGCACTGGCAGCCGTACATCGGTGGCGGCGTGGGCATCCATTTCATGTCGTTCAACAACCCGGGTCCCGGGCCCGACGCCAGTGACACGGTTGCGGGCGGGCACTTCCTCGCTGGCGCCGACGTGGCCACGCAGGGCAGGAGCCGGTTCTTCGTCGAGATGAAGCTGGGCTTCGCTGACTCGCCGGACTTCAAGGCCCTCGCGGGCTGGAGCTTCCGCGCGCGCTGAGCGACACGTGAAGTGACCTGAACGCGCCGGTCCCGGTCTCCGGGCCGGCGCGCTTCTTTGTGCCCGGCGTGGCGCCCAACGCATCCGGACGCGGCGAGCCGGCTTCGCTCCGTCCGCGACGCTCGCCTATGCTGGGAGCGACACTGCCCGCACTCGCCGGAGGAACCTGAATGCGTCGTCCCACCACATCGCTGGTCGCCTCGCTGCTCGCCGCCTGCTGCTCCGCATCGCTCTCGCGAGCCTCGGCGCAGCCCGACGCCGAAGCCGTGATCCGGCGCTACCTCGACGCCACGGGTGGCGCGCCGGCGTTCGCGGCCGAGAGCACGGGATACTCGCACGCGCGCGTGCAGGCGTTCGGGTTCGAGGGCGCCTTCTCGGCGTGGACCGCGCGGCCGATGCGCCGCTACGCGCTCACCGAGCTGGGACCGTTCAAGCTGCGCGAGGGGGTGAATGGCGAGACGGCTTGGCGCACCGATCCCACGACCGGCGTCGTGCGCGTGCTCGCCGACCACGACCTGGATCAGGCGCTGGTCGGCGCCTGGTTCGAGCTGGAGCGTTGGGCGGAACCCGGCCAGGGCGGCGGGAACGTGACGCTCGTGGGCAACGAGCGCGACTCGCTTGACCGCTACACCGTGCTCGAGGTGATGCCTCCCGATCTCTCGCACGGTGGGCGGCCGCTGCGGCCGCGGCGACTTTGGTTCAGCGCCAAGACAGGACTGCTTTCGCGCATGGACGGCCGCGATGACCAACGCGAGGTCACGACGCGACTCCTGGACTGGCGCCGCGCCGGCGTGAGGCTGCGTTCGTTCGTGAGCGAGACAGGCATCGTGGGCATGCCCGCGAACCAGCTGCGCGCCACGTTCGACACCGTGCTCGTGAACATCCCGGTGGAAGGCCTCGCGTTCTCGGCGCCGGGCGAAGCGGCGAGCGGCGTGCGCTGGCTCGAGGACCCGGGACGCGCGCGACTGCCGTTCGACTACCGCGCGCGTCACGTGTGGCTCAAGGCCGGCGTGAATGGCGGTCCGCCCGAGGACTTCCTGTTCGACACCGGCGCGAGCGTCACCGTGCTCGACAGCAGCTGGGCCGCGGAGCACGGCATCAAGACGGAAGGCCGCATGCAGGCCGCTGGCGCGGGCGCAGCGGGTGGGGCCTCGTTCGCCAACCTCGCGTCACTGCGCGTGGCCAGCGCCACGGGCGACGGCATCGAGGTGGAGAACGTGAAGGTGGCGACGCTCGACGTGAACCCGAGCTTCGAGCCACTGCTGTGGCGCCGTATGGCGGGCGTCATCGGCTACGACGTCATTGGCCGGTTCGTGGTGACGATCGACTACGACGACAGCGTGCTCGTACTGCACGACCCCTCGACCTGGAAGTACGAAGGACGCGAGAAACCGCTGCCCATGGTCATGAACGGCACCGTACCCGCGCTCATCGGCTCGTTCGACGGCACCGACGAGGGCCTGTTCCGGCTCGACGTCGGCAGCAGCAGCACGGTGGACGTTCACGCGCCGTTCGCGAAAGCGCACCGACTCCGCGAGCGCATGAAGAAGACGCAGCCGGTGCAAGGCGTTGGCTTTGGCGGCACGTTCTCGAGCGACATCGGCCGGCTCTCAGGCATGAGCCTCGGGCCCTACGAGTGGGACGACCCGATCCTGTCGCTCTCGAACGCCACCGAGGGCGCGTTCGCGAGCGAGGACTACGCCGGCAACATCGGCAATCGTGTGCTGGAGCGGTTCCGGGTCACGCTCGACTACCAGCGCCGGCAGGTCTACCTGGAGCCGGGCGCGCGCTACGCCGACCGCGACCACCTGACCCGCACCGGCGCGCTGCTGGCCCGCCGGGCGGGAGTCGTGACCGTGATGGACGTGCTGTTCGCGTCGCCTGCCGATCGCGCCGGCCTGCGTTCCGGAGACGAGCTGCTCGCCGTGGACGGGCGCGCGATCGCCGAGTGGGACCTGCCCGGGCTGCAGGCGCTGCTGGACGACGGTGAGCCGGGGCGGCGCGTCGTGGTGCGGCTGCGGCGCGCGGGAACCGAGAAGTCGCTCCGCGTGCGATTGGCGGAGGTCGTGCGCTGATCCAGCCGCGCGGAGCCTCTATTCGCGTGCTGGGCGGCTGTTCTATGATTGCTGGACCGTCCCGTCACCGTGGTCCCGGAGGCTCGATGTCCGTGGTCCGCCTGGGCCGCGCGCGCGCGGCCGTGCTGGCGATCTCATGGCTAGCTGGATCGGGGCTCGCCGGATGCTCGGTCGAGCCGCTGCCAGTGCTGCCGAACGTGCGCCCGACGATCGAGGTGACGCAGGCGCCGGTGTCGGTGAACCAGCCGTTCTTCTATGGCTACGAGCTGCGCTGGGCGGGTTACGACGTGGACGGGCGCGTGGACTACTTCCGCTACGCCGTGGATCCGCCCACGGCCCCCAATGCCGAAACGACGTGGGTGCGCACGCTCGAGAACCGGCAGTCATTCCTGTTCCACGCGGACCACGTGGACACGACCACCGACCAGACGGCCGAGGGCTACCACACGATCGTGCTGGAGGCCGTGGACGACCGCGGCGCCATATCGCCTCCCGTGTGGCGGTCGCTCACGTCGTTCACCATCGCACCGACCGTGCAGATCATCCAGCCGCCGATCAACCACTTCTTCCAGCCCACATTCGGTCCGTCGTTCCGACTCGGGTGGACTGGCAACGACCCCGATGGCCGCGGAACGAACAAGCCGGTCAAGTACAAGTTCAAGATCTTCAACGACGCCAGCACCGAGTTCGACTGGCTGCAAATGCTCACGAACCCGGACTCGCTGCGCCGGCGCTATGCACCGGACTTCAGTGAATGGGACTCGGTGGGCGGCGACACCACCGCCGTGGATATCCGAGACCTGGTCCCGAAACGGCGCTACATGGCGATCGTGGTTGCGTTCGATGAGGTCGGTGCCTACTCGCCGGTGTTCAACCAGGACGTCAACATGCTGCTGTTCGACGTCAACTACGCCGGGCTGCTCGGGCCCAAGATGACGGTGTACAACGAGAGCTTCTATTACTCGCTCGGTTCCGGCGGCTACTCGCTCGACCCCGCCTCGTTCATTCACACCGAGGCCCCGGCCGGGAAGCCCGTTCGGTTCAATTGGTTCGGCACCACGCCGGCTGGCGGCTATGTGGCCGGCTATCGCTGGATGCTCGACGGCAATGTCGGCAACAACACCCCGCGCGACGACGAGAACGCGCAGTTCGACCGCTGGAGCCGCTCGTCGCCCCTCACACTGGGTGTCGATCTCCCACCGTTCAACCCCGCGAACAACAGCGAGACGCACACGCTGTACATCGAGGCCACCGACAACAACCAGCAGACGAGTCTCGCCGTGGTGCAGTTCGCCGTCGTGCGCGCCGTGTTCGACAAGGAATTGCTTTTCGTGGACGACACGAGGCTCTCCGGTGACCGGCCCGTGACGGGCGGCTGCGTGGATCGGCCACGCGGCGTGTGGCCCACCGCGGCCGAGCTGGACACGTTCTTCTTCGCGAAGGGTGGCGTGCCGTGGAAGTGCTATCCCACCGGCACGCTGTCCCCGACGGGTATCTTCAGCGGCTACGACTACGACACACTCGGCACGCGGTTCCTGCCGCAGGGCACGCTCACGCTTCAGCGGCTGTCCCGCTACCGGCACGTCGTCTGGTACACGGACAACAAGAGCGCGCGCTTCATCAACGATCCGTTCTCGACGGTGGAGCCCATGTCGGAGTTGCGTTGGCTCACGCTTCCCGGACGCAGCAACCCGATCGGCACCTGGATCGGCCAGGGCGGCCAGCTGTGGATGTTCGGCGGCGGCACGGCGACGGCGCTGCAGATCAACTGGGAGAAAGCGCCCCCGGCGGACGTGTATTCCCAGACCGACGGAGAACTGGTACCGGGCCGATTCATGTACGACGTGTTCGGCTGGCGCTCGGAGATCTCGGCGAAATCCATGGCTCAGGCCACGGCGCCGCCGCACCCGATCGGCCGGAGCACGAGCCCGATGGACTACACCGGGCTCCCCGACTACCTGTTCGAGAAGGGCGTGGACACCGACCCCATCGCGGTCTACGCCCCGAACCGCATCGGCCTCTCCGACTTCTACCAGACCGCGCACATCGGCGATGGGATCACGAAGCCGAACAACATGATCGAGGACCGCGACCCGAGCCCGGGCATCAAGCGCGAGGAGTCCGTGCTCGACACGCTATACGAATCCGTGGGCGGACAGTTCGGCGCGCAGCGGCCGATCATGACCGTGTACTATGGCGGGTTCGGCGGTCAGATTCAGGTATACAGCGGATTCCAGCTCTGGTACTGGCGCCGCGAGCAGCAGCTCGCGATTCTGGACTGGGTGCTGCAGAAAGCGTGGCGGATCCCCCGGCGGAACGTGCCGCGCTGAGCATTCGCGGAGTTGTCGTAGAGTCGTCGCGGAGTCATCGCGGAGTCATCGCGGAGTCATCGCGGCGGTGTCGCGGCGGGTGAGGGGGACCGCGATCGGGGCCAACGGGCGGGCCGGCCCGTCCAGGGCCGGCCCGACCTGTCGCGCGCGACGGCCTCCGGCCATCCTGGCCTTCGGCCTGCGCGCGGCTGGCCCCGATCGCGGTCCCCCTCACCCACCGCTCGGCGCCTCGGGATCCCCCTCGCCCCCACCGCGCGACGCCTTGAGCAATCGCTCAAGCGCTCAAACGATCGCCGGATGCTTGCGGTGGTGCACAGTTCGCGCCTGGTAGCGCTCACCCAGGTCGAACAACGTGGCTTCCTCGAATGGCGCTGCCACGAGCTGGAACCCCGCCGGCATGCCGGCCTTGCCCGTGCCGGCCGGCAGCGCCAGTCCGGGCAGGCCGCATGCGGCCGCGAGCGCACCCACCGGATCGCCGTAGGGGAGCGCTTCGTTCAGGTCCTGATCGACTGGCGGTGCCACACTCATGAAGTTGGGCGTCACGATCACGTCGAAGCGCGTGAAGAAGTCGCGCATCTCGCGCTGCAGCGACTCGCGCACGCGCATCGCCTTCACTGTGTCGGCACCGGTGATGGGCTCGGCGAGCTCGCGCTGACGTGGCGCCATGCGGTCGGCGAGCCGCCGCACGCGCCCGTCGTCCAGGAACATCTCGAACGACGCGAGCGCTTCGACGCCGATCAGAAGCCCCGACACCTCGGACGCGGGGCCCTCGGGCAGTGCTGCCGTTTCCATCGACAATCCCGCCGCACGCAGCTCGGCCGCGGCAGCCTCGAACGCCGCCCTCACCTCAGGTTCGCCCACCTTGGACCAATCCAGCGGCACCAGCGCGGCCTTGAGCGAACGAACCGGCTTCGCGGCGCCGCGCGTGAGCCGCACCGCACTGTCGTGAGCGGAGGAATCGCGCAGATCGGCCCCGGCGATCGCCGAGAGCACCGTTCGGCAATCGGACGCCGAGCGCGCGAGCGGACCCACTTTGTCGAACGTGTAGGCGCCAACCATGCCGCCGGCGCGTGAGACCAGCCCGTACGTGGGCCGGATGCCGGTGAGCCCGCAGAACGCGGACGGGCACAGGATCGAGCCCCACGTCTCAGTGCCGAGCGCGAACGTGGCCAGCCCGGCCGCGACAGCGGCGCCGGAGCCGGAAGACGAACCGCCCGTCCAGCGTGATGGGTCCCATGGATTGCGCCCGGGCCCGCTCGCGGAAGCGTTCGCGTAGCGGTAGCCGAGGCAGCCCGCGAACTCCACCATCGCGGTCTTGCCGAGCAGGATCGCACCTGCGGCCTCGAGCCGGTCCACCACCGTGGCGTTCGTGTCAGGCACGCGGTCGCGCAGGAACGACGTGCCCCACGCGGTCGGGACGCCGCGGGTGTCGAACAGGTCTTTCGCCGCGTACGGAATGCCGTGCAGGGGCCCCCGCCACTTGTTCGCGTGCAACTCGGCGGCGGCGCGCGCCGCCTGCTCCATCGCCAACTCGCGCGTGACGTGCTCGAACGCGTTGTAGCGCTCGTTCAGACGCGCGATGCGATCGAGGAAGCCGCGCGTGAGTTCGATAGGCGAGAGCCGGCCGGCGCGCAGCTCGAGCGAGAGCTCGTCGATGGTCGCGAACCACAGGTCGTCGAGCAACATGTCAGCGGCTCCGGCGAGGATTGGGCAGCGGCCGGAACACCACCGGCAGGTCGCCGCCGGGCGGCAGCTTGTACGCCCGGATCACCTTGAGCGCGCCGAGGGTGTTGGCACGCTGGCGCTCGAACTCCTTCTGGTCGGCTGCCCCAACGGCCGGCAGCGGTTTTGCCGTCGGGCCCGCGACAGGCTTCCGGCGGGTCGCGGGCACCACCTTCGCGGCCGCGGCCGGGTCTGCGATCACCGCCGCGGATGACACCGCGAGCAGCGACACGAACCGTCGCCGCGACAGCTTCCCGGCGCGACTCCCACGCCGCGCGCTCACGAGCGCACCTCACGCGCGAGCGGCCGTCCCTCGAACGCCTCGAGCCGCGCGCGCATGTCGTCCGGGCACGGCATGCTCGACTTCTTCGCGTAGTCGTAAAACACCTGCACGGTGTGCGCCTCGACCACGAGACGCTGCGTCTTCGCTTCGCGGATGACGTAGTCGAAGCCGAATGACCTGGTGCTCACGTGCGAACAGCGGATGCAGAGTTCGAGCGTCTCATTCACGAGCGCCTCCGAGCGAAAATTGATGGTCACGTGCGCAAGGATGAACGGCACGACGCGGTAGTTGTCATCCTGCTTGAACGCGCGCCAGTAGTCCTGTCGCGCCACCTCGAGGTAGGTGACGTAGACCGCGTTGTTGATGTGGCCCATCGCGTCGGTGTCGCGAAAGCGCGGGCGGAGCGGCGAAACGATGGTCCAGCGGTCGGCGTGCGGCAAGCGAGGGCCTTTCGAAGCCGGCGCAAGACGCGCCGGGACCAGGTATCAGAATGCGTTCATCGGCAACAGGAACACGGGCCGGGCGCGGAACCATGGTTCCGCGAGTTCGGCCGCACCGCGCACGTTCTCGAGAAGGCCACTCTCAGCGGCCACGACCGGGCTCAGCGCTCCGGCAGCGAGGATCGCGAGCGTCTCGGCGTTCGCGACGAGTCGCGGCAGCCGGTCGCGTCCCGCGGCATGACGCGCCGTCTCCGCGCGCAGCTTGAGCCGGCCGTCGCGCGCGTGTACGCGCCAGGCGCGTTCGTTCTGTGGCAGCACGTCGTCCTTCACTTCCAGTACGATCTCGCCGCGCGCCTCCCGCGACACTGGCAGCTCCTCGAGCGCGGCCTTGACGTCCACCAGGCGGAGCATGGCGCCGTAGCCGGCATGTCCAGCGCTCCGCACCACGCCCATCTTCATGTCGCCGCGCAGGTTCGCGGCGTCGGCGAACTGCGCCGCCCACGGCGCGTCGGGCGACGTCGACATGACGACTTCCACCGCCTGGTCGCGCAGGCCGTGCAGGTAGCCGGTGAGCCCGCGGTGCGCGTCGGGCGTGTTCGCCACGTACTCGTTCACCGTGAGCACCAGCTTCCACGGGCCGTCCCCGCTGTCCACCTGCACGTGCAGGTAGCCCTCGATCTGGCCGCGGCGCTTCTCGTACACGACCCACTCGCCCTCGTAACCCCACAGCCGGCGTTCCCACCACTCGGGCTTCCGCGCGATCGCGAAGTGGCCGCGCTCCTTGGCGTGACGATCGTAGAGCTCCTGCACGAGCGGCCGGTCCGGCATGCGCAGCCGGCGCACGCGTCGAGCCTCGTCAGAGGCCGGCAGCAGCGCGGGTGGAACGGAGAGCAGGGTGGGGGTCTCGACCAGCCCCCAGCCGAACCGGCGGTAGAACTCGCCACGGAACGCGTAGAGCATGCTGAGCGCGTCGCCGCGCTGGCGCATCTCACGAAGAGCCGCGCGGATCAGCGCGTCGGCGACGCCGCGCCGGCGATGTTCGGGCGACACGGCAACGGACCCGATGCCGACAAGCGGCAGCCGAGCACCGCGCACCCACGCCTGCAGCGGGTAGAGCACGAGGTAGGCGACGAGTTCGCCGTCCAGCTCGCCGACGCGCACGTCGCGCAGCCCGAATCGTGGGTGGTCGCTGAAGAACTCGCGGCGCGCCTCCGCGCTCGAGACGCGGTACGCGCGCAGCGACAGGTCCACGAGCGTCTCGATGTCCGTTCGGCGCGCGGGGCGATAGCGGAGCGCGGGCGGCCGGACTCGGCGCGCAGCGCTCACAGGCGAGCCTCACGCACGATGAACAGGGTCGGGTCGCCGTTCTTGGCGCGCGTGATCCCGGGGCCGCGCAGGGCCTTCCCGCCCGAAACGGCGCGCAACACGTCCGGCGACTGCCAGTCGGAGTTGAAGTTGACGAGCACCTCGAAGCGGTAGCGGCCCTGGGGCAACGGGCCGCGCTCACCGAGAAGCGGTGGCGTCTCGAATTGGAAGTCCTTCACGACGGTGTGCGCCATGGCCACCGACACCGCGCCGTCCGGTTCTTTGATAGCGACCTGAAGCTGCGTGCCATCCGGCAACCGCGCACGCCCGGTCACGCGAACCGCCCCGTTCGCCATGCGATAGGGCTCGAAGCGCTCGAGCACGGGTGTGCCCTGCGAGAGCCCAACGGTATCCGGCAGCGTCTCGAACGACAGCTCGGACGCTGGCTTCTCGCCGCTGCACGAGACCAGCGCGATGGGGAGCAGGACCAGGGGCGCGCAGCCCACGAGGGCGCGCGCGGGACGGGCACGTCGCATGGCGGCGAAGGTAGCAACACGCGGGACGGAGGGGAACCGGTGTTCCGCTACATGCCCACCGCGCGCCGCGTGCGCTCGGCTTGCGCGATGTGGCGGTGGGCGTGCACGACGATGATCCGGAACGCGTCGCCCAGGTTCATCCGGAAGAGCGGCGACGCCGGCGAGGCGAGTCCGACGCTCAAGTCGCAGCCGTCGGCCTCGAGCACCAACTTCCGGGTCTCGGCCACGGAGCGCAGGAAGTCGTCCACGACGGTCGGTCGGACGGGATGCGAGACGCGGTAGAGCCGCGGCGTGGGCACGGCCTTCGCGCCCTCGATGAGCATCCGGGTGAGCCAGCCGCCCATGAAGCTCGGCCGCCACGCACGCTGCGACGGGCCGCGCTCCCGCGCCTTCGCGACCGCCGTGGGCAGTGGCCCATCCAGGTACGAGCGGTTGGCGATGCACAAGTGCTCGAACACCTGCGCCACGCTCCAGCCGCCGTCGGGGGGCACCTCGTTGAACTTGGATTCGGGCAGCCCCGTCACCGCGACCCGCGTACGTGGCTCGATCCGATCCAGCTCGCCAATGAGTTGCGCCAACATGGGGGAGCGAAGCCCCGACGCGGCCGTGCTCATGGGTTCCTCCGGTGATCGTCCATCCGACGGTGAACACGCCACCGCGCGGCCAGCATACGCCAAGTCGCTCCAGGAGCGGAGTTTCCGACTGGCTCGCGAAGCCCGTTGCGAGCCTCGTGCATGATTGCGGCGCGACTCGCGCCTCTGTTAGGTTGCCCTGCCTGTCCGCGTGCCGGGGCCGCCGAGCTGCGGCCGCGACACGCCCGCGTCGCTCGCCATCGCGCCCCGACCGGGCCATGTCGTGTCGAAAGGAGTCTCGGGTGAACCAGTCCGAAGCGAACCTGCGGCGCTCCGCCTCGGTCGTGGCCGCGTTCGCGCTGATCTCGGGCCTGTGGCTGTCCTCCGCGCGGGCCCAGTCCGCGCCCGCCGACAGCAGCGCAGCGCCGGCGGATACCACCGCGACGCCCGTCTCCGCCGGCAAGCCCGCGAAGTCGCCGAAGCCGGCGAAGCCCAGAACGCCGACGAAGCCCTACGAGGATCGGCGCAAGGAGGATGGCGTGCTGGCACAGGGCGCCAACTGGCTGTCGCTGCGCTTCGGCTACGCCAAGCGCTCGGGTGACCTCTCGGGGCAGGGGTTCGTGGGCTACGGCGTCGGCTACCAGCACATGATGAGCAATCGCTACGCGTTCGCGGCCGGCGTTGGGCACGACGTCGTGGGGCACTTCGCGAACCAGGTGGACATCGCCGTGCCGTTCACTGCCGAGTTCCAGCGCCACTTCCGTTGGAAGTCTGCGGCGCGTCCCTACGTGGGCGTGGGCGGAGGATTCTACTTCCGCAAGAAGTATCGGACCGGCGGCGAGTACAACACGTACACGACCGGCGGCGCCCATGTGACGGTGGGTTTCCATTCGGCGATCGACGACCGCCACGTCATCGGCATCGAGGCGCGAGCCGCGCGGCTGCAGGGCCAGTCGGGCATCGTGAACCCGACGTTCGGGACCGGTGAGGACAGCGAGACGCTGTGGAGCTTGAAGGCCAGCTGGTCGCTCGTCTACTGAAGCCGTTCCCGATCTGCTGCTCGCGACGACGCTGGATACCGGGCAACTTCGCGCAGAGCCACGGGCTCACGTAACCCGCGTGGACGATCCGTCACCGGCGTGCGCGCACCGCGACTCGTGCGGGCTGTGTTTCCCGCAGCACCGGGCCGGGCATGAACGCTGCTCCGCGCTTCGGCAGCCCCCCGGACCCGCCCTCGTGGGAGCAGGACCATGCGTGTGTGGAAGGCCGTATCCGCAGCCGCCGTCTCGGCGTTGGTGAGCTTGTCGTGGACCGTGGGGAGCGCAGGCGCCGGATGCCTGACGTGCGACGCCACGCTCAACTGCGTCGGCGCGGACGCGGGAGCGAAGTTCTGCCTGCAGGGGCCGTTCACCTGCACCATGGCCGTGCCGTGCGTGGGCCGAAGCGAGCGCTTCCCCGATTCCCCCGAGCTGGAACTCACGACGTGGTCGCTGTTCGACACCGCCGTGCAAGATGTCGCCACGGTGGATGCGGACGCTGGTCCGCTCTCGGTCGGGGAGGACCAGCGCGCGACCCGCGCCGCCTCGCGAGCGGCGCTTCGCGATGCCACGGTCGCCTACGGTGGCGACCTTTCGGTGATCCTCGCGAGTCCTTCCGGCGACGGCTTCGCGGTGCGCCGGTCGGTTGCGGGCGCGCAGGTTCGGCTCCAGGTCCTGGATGTCGTGGCCGAGCAGCCCGGGCGGCTGCTGGGTGAGGCGTTGCTCGGCGAGCGCGATCGCATGCAGGTGAACGTGCGTGTGGGCGGACACGAGCAACTGCTCGTCCTCCAGGCGGTGAGCGTGCCGCGCGCGGGGCTCGCTCCGGTGCTGGCGCGATTGCGCGCGTCGCTTCGCCAGGCAGCGCGCACGCTGCCCGCGCGGGACGAACCGCTGCTTCGCGCGCGCGCCTTCTAGGGCGTTCGAAAGCGTGCCGCGCGCGGAGCGTGCTCGATCCGCGCCGGTGGGACGCGGCCTCCGCGGGTCCGGCGCACGATCGGGGCGCCGGACCCGCTCCCCTCGAAAGCGATTCGTCCAGCTCGGAGGGGCGCCAGGCTCCGTCTGAGAACTCCGCGCGCGCGGAGGCATGAGACAGCCTAGTCGCGGCGCCGGCGTGCGTGGTGGCGTGCGGTGAGCAGCACGGCGAACAGCACGACGCCGAGTACCGCCATGACTGGCACGGTCCAGCGATGCGGCACGAACTCGAGCAACACCGCCGCGCCGCCGAACATCGCGGAGAGCCCCCAGAGCACCGCGAGCGCCGCGCGAGGGGAGAGCCCCGCATCGAGCAGCCGGTGGTGGATGTGACCGGCGTCGCCTCGGAACACATGCTGGCCGCGCACGACGCGGCGCACCAGCGCCAGCGCGCTGTCGGCGATCGGGACCCCGAGCGCCACGATGGGCAGCAGCAGCGTCAACGCGGCGGTGCCCTTGCGATTCTCGAGCAGCGACAATGCGGACAGCGTGAGTCCCAGGAACTGGCTGCCGGTGTCGCCCATGAACACGCGCGCCGGTGGGCGATTCCACCACAGGAAGCCGCCGCACGCGCCGAGCAGAAGCGCAGCGATGAACATGACGTAGAAGTCACCGTGACTGCGCGCCGTCGCCCACAACGCCGCGCACGCGATGCCCACGACACCGGCGGCGAGGCCATCCAGCCCGTCGATCAGGTTGACGGCGTTCGTGAGCACGACCACCCACAGCACGGTGAGCGGCAGGCTCCAGGCGCCGGTCACGAATGGTTCGCCGAAAGGGTTCGTGAGCAGCGGCACGCCGTATCCGAACACGGTGAGCGTGAGCGCGGCGCACGCCTGTACGGCGAGCTTCGCCCACGGCCCCACGCCGTGCCGGTCGTCGAGCACGCCCAGGGCGAGCAGGGGAACGGAGGCGAACGTGAGGCCAAGGAGCGGCCGTGAGTCCAGCTCGCGCGCCGGCCCCGGCAGCACGCGCGCCAGCCACGCCACGCCGAGCACCGCGGCGGCCATCGCCAGCCCGCCGAATCGCGGTGTGGGCTCGGCGTGCACACGGCGCGGCCCGGGGTGGTCCAGGGCGCCGAAGCGAATCGCCAGCGAGCGCGCCAGTGGAGTCATGGCCAACGCGACAAGCCCCGATGCGAACGCCAGTTGCAGGGAGTACGGCATCAGCGCGAACGCCTGTTGAGCGCCATCAACAGCCGGGCGCGCGCCATGATGAACATCGCCGCCAGGAGGTCGAGCGGGAGCGGCGCGGGGTGGTGCTTGCGGAAGTAGTGGAGCATGCCCCGGTGCCGCTCGAGGATGACGCGATTCGTGGCCCCGCCGCGGCTCGCGCCGATGTGGTGCACGGTCTCGGCCGCGGGCACGTAGTCGACGCTGAAGACGGCCTGGTTCATGCGCCGGCACCAGTCCACGTCCTCGTTGAACATGAAGAACGCCTCGTCCATGCCGCCCACCGCAACCACCGCGGCGCGGCGCACGAGCATGGCCGCGCCCGAGACCCAGTCCACGCTGCGGGCGGTCTCATGATCCCAATCGAGCATCAGGTAGCGGCGTGTCCAGGGATTGCGCGGGAACAGGCGCGACAGCAGCGAGTAGCGATTGAACAGGAACGCGAAGTGGTCCGGATAGGCTCGCGCGCTGTATTCCAGCGACCCGTCGGGGTTGCGGATGCGCGGCGCGGCGATGCCGCAGTGCGGATGTGCTTCGAGCCATGCCACCAGTTCGCGCACCGCTCCCTCGCGCCACTCGCAGTCGGGATTCGAGATCAGCACGTGCCGGCCGCTCGTCTCGGCGAGACCGCGATTCACCGCCTTGGCGTAGCCCAGGTTCTCCCCAGTGCGCACGACACGCACCTCGCTCGCGTCGCGCTCGACCAGTTCGGGCGTACCGTCTCCAGAGGCGTTGTCCACCACCACGCACTCCCAGCGGACAGGTGCCCCGGCCGCGCCTCGCGGTCCCATGGCGGACTCGAACGATCGCAGGCAGGCGAGGATGTGCTCTCGGGAGTTGTACGTGACGACGACGAAGGAGAGGTCCATGCGGGCCGCGGGTGGGTGCTTGGGGCTCCAGCGAGACGCGGCGACTCTACCCGACACGACGACGCCGGGCGGAACGCGCAAGGAAGGCGCTCACACCCGGCGTGTCACGAAAAAAAATGACGAACGGCGCGACCGTGATCGAGCCTCTCCCCACGTCTCTCTCCGGGCCCGACTTCCAGTCAGCACGCGTTCGTCGCTGAGGATTGTCGGTGAAGGCTACGATTCGCGCAACCGAAGATTGCTGCCGACGAGATTTTTTTATCGTGCCGTGAAAACCCGCAAGCCCGCGTAAATTGCGCACATCTGCGTGCGGAAGCAGCCGCATTCTCAGTCAGCTGACCCGGGCCCACCGGCCAAAATGTTGCCGTTCCTGCGCTTCCTCGGTGTGGTATGGCGGACAGGTGTCGGAGATCACGACACCCTGTTCAGTCGGTGGCAACTCTGGCGCGTGAGCCGAGACCCAGCCTTCGCACCCCAAGTTCGTACTCACTCGGGAAACAGGAGCCAGACTGGGTCAAGGTGGATCGACGGCGTCGGGGAGGCGGCCGAGGACCCGCTCGAACCACTCGTTCATCCGCGCGACGTGGCTGCCCGGCCAGAACCAGCGACCACATTCCGGGCACCACGAGAGCGGCACCGCGAGCCGGGTGACGCGCCCCGGCACCTCACCGCGGGCCTCGAACGCCGAGCGAGCGTGCAGCGCCACGTTGCAGGCAGGACACCGGCTCCAGGGCGCCGTCGCGGGGAGGTGGGCCGCCACGACCGCGCGGACCGCTGCTTCGAGGTCACCCCGCGGCATGCGCAGCACGGTCACGGGGGCCCCTTTCGGGGGCTGACGCGCGGACAGCGTCAGTACCGTGCGGTCCTCGCGCCGGGCCGCCGCGAACAGCTCGGTGAGCCGGGCCCCCCGGTGGGTCGCAACGTCGTACCCGAGGAAACGAAGCCGGCGCGCGAGGTGCTCGAGTGAGGTATCAGTGAGGAATCGCGTGCGCGGGAGCATGGGCGGGACGCTAGCCGGGCCAACCCGGCGCCGACAAGTGACCGCGGCCGCAACCCCGCCCCGGGCACCGGGTTCTGAACGACTCGTTGACGTCTCCGCAGGCCTCGCGCACCCTCGCCGTCCATGGGAGATCGACCACGGCGGCCGCGATCCGCCGCCGACGGCCCCGAGTTCGCGTCGCTCACGCTCGACCGCCGAAGGTTCCTGGTGCTTCTGGGTGGGGCCGCGGCCTTGCGTGCGCTCGAACCATCGCTCGCCTGGGCGAAGCGGGCCGCCACGCTTCCCGCACTCCAACCCTGGTCGCTCCCCGCGGCGATCCCGGCGCACCCGATCGAGGCAGCGCGAGCGCTGATCGGCGCCGCGATCCTCGCGCCGAGCTATTGGAACGCCCAACCGTGGCGGTTCGAGGTGGACACGGGCGAGCTGCGGTTGCTGCTCGACGCGCAACGCACCCTGCCGCTGGATGATCCCGATCAGCGATTCGCGCAGATGTCGCTCGGTGCCGCGCTCGAGAACCTGCTCGTGGCCGCGCGCGCGTGGGGGCAGCAGCCCAGCGTGCGCTACCTGCCATGGGGTACCACCTCGCGGCCCGGTAGCTCGCTCGTGGTGGCGTCGGTGACGTGGCAGCCCGGCGACCGGGCGCGGGATCGCCTGCTGCATTCGGCGCTCACTGACCGCCGCTCCAACGCGCGCAGCTACGACGGTCGCGCGATCACGATGCCGAACCGCAGCCAGTTGCTCGCGCAAGTGGGCGAGGAAGCGCGCGTGCACTGGCTCGAGGACCGCTCCGACGTGAACGCCGTCGCGGACCTGGTGCACGACGCCGTGCGTGTCGTGATGAGCGATCGCGCGGCGCAGGCCGAGCGTCGCGCGTGGCTGCGCGGCTCGGATGGCGACGTGCGCGAGCACGGCGACGGCATCACGTCGGAGCGCTTGGGGCTGGGTGGGCCGGCGGGCTGGCTGTCCGGGCGCGCCCTGCACCCGCAGAGCCGATTCTACGGTTGGGGCACGGCGAGCATGGCGAAGGACATGCGCGACTTGGTGCGCAGCTCGGGCGCGCTGGCCCTGCTCACGCTGCCGGCGCCGAGCGAAGCGGGCTGGATCGTGGGCGGGCAGGCATACGAACGCTTCGCGCTGCGAGCGGCGACACTCGGCGTCGCGCAGCAACCGCTCTCGGCGCCGGTGGCCTCGCTGCAACACCGGGCGATCCTCGCGCGGCGCTTCCACGCGGACGGCGAGGAACCGCTGCTGCTGGTTCGGCTGGGCCACGCGAAGCAGCCGTCGCCGATGCCCCGCCGCGGCGTCGCACTTGTGAGCACTTACCGAACGTCCTGACTTCCGGCCGCTGTGGGCCCGGTCCGAACGCCAGCCGACTCGGTCGCCCCGGGCCGGACGCCTGCAGCTTCGGTCGCCCCGAGCGGCGGGGGAGATTCGCTCGTGGCCAACGGTCGGGCCGGGCCTCCTGCCCGGCCCGACCTGACGCTCGCGACGCCCTTCGCCAGTCCCTGGCTGCGGGCTGCTCACGACTGGCCACGATCGAACTGCCCCCGCCGCTCGGGGCTCGACCGTGCGATGACGGGAGACGCTCGCACCTCGCCGCGCACGATCGAGCCGCGGGCCGGAAGGGGGGTCTCGCACAGGGGGCGCCTGGACGTGGGTGGGAGGCAGGATGCCGGAGCCCACGGCCAGACGAGTGAGGAGCGGCCAGGGATGGCCGCGACGAACGATCCCCTGTGCGAGGCCCCCCGTAGGCCCGCGGCGACCGAGTCGGCAGGCGATCGAGCGGGGCGACCGAGTCGGCAGGCGATTGGGAGAGGAGACGCCGTGCGCAACGCTCGATGTTCGCGGAGAGACGACGAATTCAGCTCCCGCTGATCGTCATCTCCGAGATGAGCAGTGTCGGCGACGCGACGGCGGAGCGCCATTCGAGGTCGTTCGCGACGCCCGCGATCGCCTTGAGCATGGCGAGGGAGTTGCCGGCCACCGTGATGCCGTCCACCGGGTACGTGCGTTCGCCATTCTCGATCCAGTAACCCTGTGCCTGGAACGAGTAGTCACCCGTCACCGGGTTGAAGCCGAACGAGCCCTGGTCGTCGTAGTAGAACCCGCGGTCCACGCGCCGCAGCAGCATTTCCGGCGAGTCCGTGCCGGGCTCCAGGTAGAGGTTGTGCGTGCCGATGCCCGGCGTGCTCGACCAGCCTCGTAGGCCGTTCGCGGTGCTCGCGCGGCCGGCCCGCCGAGCGTGGTAGTGATCGTAGAGGAACATCGCCAGCTTGCCGTGATCGAGCAGCACGTTGCGGCGCGCGGAGAGGCCCTCGCCATCGTAGGGCGAGCTCCCGACACGGCGAGGCAGCGTGGCGTCGTCCACGAGCGTCACGAGCGGCGACGCGATGGTCTCGCCGAGCAGCTCCGTGAGCCAGCTCGAGCGCTTGAGCACGCTCTCGCCGCTCCACGCCTCGATCATCTCCGAGATCCACGCCGCGGCAATGTCCGGATGCATCACCACGGGCACGCGCGCGCTCGGTACCGTGCGCGCGCCGAGACGGTTCACGGCCCGGATCGCCGCGCGGCGTGCCATGGAGTCGAGCGAGTGAAGGTCGGCGAGATGGCGCACGCTCATGCCCTCGGCGCCGGTCTGCTGGCGCCCATCGCGGTCGTCGGCCAGCGCCACGACCCACGCCGACACGCTTGTGCCCTGCCATGCGCGCGAAACGCCGCGCGAGTTGGCCATGGCGAACGCGCCTCCCGCACTCGAGACACTGGCGCCGTCAGTGCGTGTCACGCGGGCGTCGGCCGCGAGCGTCAGCCGCTCGAGTTCGAGCGCCATCTCAATCTTTCGTTCCGGCAGCAGCTCGTACGCCGCGGCGTCATCGAGTTCGAGGTCGCCGGTGAACGGCGGGCCGGCCTCGTCCGGGCTGGGGACGTCGTTGGCTTCGTCCGGTGTGGCGAAGCTGGCCATCGCCACGGCGCGGCGCGCGAGGTCGTCGAGCCCGTCGGGCGACAGATCCGTGCCCGAGGCGAAGCCCACGGCGCCGCCCACGATCGCGCGCACCCCCAGGCCAAGCGTGCCGCTCTGCTTCAGCGTGTCCACGGCGCCGCCATGCACGCGCACCGTGAACGCGAGCGAACTCTCGGCGCAGACGTCGGCCACCGCCGCGCCGTGCGCGCGCGCGCGCTCGACCGCGCGCTCGCACAACGCGGTGAGGTCGGCGGGCGCCGCGGGGCGGCCGCTCATACCGCGGTGCCGCCCACGGTGATCCCGGTGAAGCGCACGGTGGGCTGGCCCACGCCCACGGGCTTCCATTGACCATCCTTGCCACACGAGCCGGTGGTCCCGTCGATGGCGAGGTCGGACCCCACGCCGTCGATGCGTAGCATCGCGTCGTTGCCATTGCCAGTGAGTGTGGCGTTGCGCACCGGGTGCGTGAGCTTGCCGTCCTCGATCTGCCAGCCCTCGGTGACCTGGAACGAGAAGTTGCCGTCCGCCGGGTTCACCGAGCCGCCGCCCAGCTTCTTGCAGTAGAGCCCGCGTTTCACGTCGGCGAGCAGGGCCTCGGGCGCGTGCGGCCCGGGTTCGATCCACGTGTTCGTCATGCGGCACAGCGGATAGTCGCGGTAGGACGCACGCCGCCCGTTGCCCGTAGGCGCGTGCCCCGTGAGGCCACCGTTCAGCCGATCCCACAGGTAGCCAACGAGCACGCCGTCCTCCACCAGCACGGTGCGCTGCGCGGGCGTGCCCTCATCGTCCACACGGAACGAGCCGCGACTCCATGGCACGAGCCCCGAATCCACGATGGTGACGCCGGGAGCAGCCACCGGGCTTCCGAGCTGCGTGGCGCGGATGGACGTCTTCCGCCGGATGGTGTCGCCCTCCATGCTGTGGCCGAAACACTCGTGCACCATGACGCCGCCCCAGCCATTGCACACCACGACAGGGTAGGATCCGGCTTCCGGCTCGTGGGCCGCGAGCAGCAGCACCGCGCCCGAGGCGGCCTCGAGCGCCACGCTCTCGGGGGTGCGCTCGCGCGCGTAGTAGTCGGCTTCCACGCAGCCCCCGCCGGCGGCGAACGCTTCCTGCCGCTCCGACCCGTCGAGCGCGAGCGCGGTGACGACGAGCCGCGACAGGTGCGTGCGATCCTCCTCCCACACGCCGTCGGTGTTCGCGACGAGGAACGACCGCGCCGAGCTGCCGAATGAGGCTGAGACCTCGCGGACGCGCGGGTCGAGAGCACGCGCTGCCTGGTCGGCGCGACGCAGCAGTTCCACCTTCGCGATCTCGTTGAGCGCCAGCGTCGCGGGGTCGCGCAACAGAAACGGCGGCGGAGCGCCCGAGGCGCGGAACGCGATCGGCATTCCGCGTGCTCCCGACGCCGCGGGTGGGGTGTCGCGGGCGATACGCGCCGCGACGCGCGCGGCCTCCCGGAGCCCATCCGGCGAGAAACCGTCCGCGTAAGCGTAGCCGGTGGCCTCTCCGCGGATCGCGCGCACGCCCACGCCGCGGAGAACGGAGTAGCTCGCGCTCTTCAACCGCTGCTCGTCGAGCGTGAACCCACTCACCACGGCGTGCTCGGCGTAGAGGTCGGCGAAGCCGGCGCCGCCGGCCCTCGCCAGCGCCAGGATCTCCTCCGCCAGCTCGCGCGGCAGCAGCGTCGACAGCTCGGGGAGCGGCGTGTCCATGGGATCCGGGGATCTCGTCCGTGAGGGGTGTGGGCCGGTCCAACCGACGGAGAGGCGACTCCGGGCGACTGTAGGGCGGGCCTCTCATCTGTCAAAACCGGCCGGAAAGAGGAGGTCCGGTCGAGGTCGTGTCAAGTCTGTGGTCCGGCCAACAAAGCCAGAACCCCAGAGCCAGGCCGCTGCGTCACAATGTTCGTCAGCTAATGACCCTAGGGTCATTTTCATGCGTTGGGATCCACCTCACCCCCGGAGGCCCACGATGGTGGTTGAAACCCAAGACAAGCGTGCGCCGCGCTGGCGACGGCGCAAGGAGGCGCGCCCGGCCGAGATCCTCACGGCAGCACTCGAGATCTTCGGCGAGCGGGGCTACGAGTCCACCCGACTCGTGGACGTCGCTCGGCGAGCCGGCTGCACCAAGGGCACCATCTTCCTCTACTACGAGAACAAGACCGAGCTGTTCAAGGCTGCGGTCCGCGAGGTCATGCTCCCGCTCGTGCTCGAGACCGAGAAGCTGGCCGAGACGCATCGCGGCACGACGCTCGAGCTGATCGAAGCGCTGCTGCGCCTGCGCTGGGATCACATGATGCGCAATCGCCTGTCGGGCCTGGTCAAACTCATGCTGGCCGAGACGCGCAGCTACCCCGAGCTCGCCCGCTTCTACAACGACGAGTTCATCGCACGGAACCAGTCGCTTCTGCAGCGAGTGCTCCAGCAGGGCATCGATCGCGGCGAGTTCCGGCCCATGAACGTGGTCCAGGTGGCACGCTTCGTCGTGGCGCCCATGATGTTCGCGACGGTATGGAGACACGCGTTCGAGCACGCCGTGGGCACGCCCGGAACGCTCGAGGACTATTTCGAGAGCGCGCTCGTCGTGATGCTCGCGGGCCTTTCCGCCGGAGGTGTGACCGCGCCGGCGTGACCAACATCCCGAGACGGCGACCTGTCGGACGTGAGGCGCGCCCGGTTGGCCGCTGGAACACACGGCGCTACCATTCCCGTCTGCCCCTAGCCGCCGGAGCGTGCCGTGTCCCGTGACCACTATCGCCTGCACCACGATTCCTGCGGAGGCGCCTCCACGCGCGAAGTGCCGGCGCCCGCAGAGCATCTTCCGCTCCTCCCCGACGGGGAGGGCTGCCTCGAGATCATCGCCGACCGCCTGCGCGAGATGCCCGGCGTCGTCGCGATCGAGGCCGACTTCAAGGACAGCACGCTCACCGTTCGTTATCAGCCCGCCCAGGTCACACCGGACGAGTTGAACGCGCTCGCGGATGACGTTGGCGCCATGTTCGCGCAGCGCGTCACCACGTGTGAACGGCGCGAGACACTCGGTGCGTGCGAGGCCTGCGCTCTACGGCTGGGCCAGCTCGATGCCACGGCCGCGACCGAGTTCCACGCCAGCGCCTCGCGGGGCCGTGTCTCCATCAAGCGCCACCTCCAGCCCGAGGACAGTGTCGAGGTCGTGCGCCCGCTCACCTCGAAGCCCTGGGGTGCCCGCCTCACCCACGCGGAGCAGGAGGAGCGCTCCGAGGGCCGCTCGATGGCGGTGCTCACCGGCACCTGCCTGGTGCTGCTTGTCGCCGGCGCGGTGACGGAGCGAATCGGCGGCACATCCGCGCTGGCCGAGGCGATCTACCTGGCCTCGGCGGCGAGCGGCGGCTGGTACACCGCACGCAGCACGTGGGCGTCGCTCCGGCGGTTCGAGTTCGACGTCAACCTGCTCATGCTGCTCGCGGCCGCCGGGGCCGCGGCGATCGGCTACACCGCCGAGGCCGCGGTGCTCATGTTCCTGTTCTCGCTCAGCAACACGCTCGAGGTCTATACGATGGGCCGCACGCGCCGCGCCCTGCACGCGCTGCTCGACCTGCGGCCGCCGCGCGCGCTCGTGCGACGCGATGGACGCGAGGTCGAGGTCGAGGCCGACGCCGTGCGCGTCGGCGAGACCGTGATCGTGAAGCCCGGCGAGGCCATCCCCGTGGATGGCACCGTGACTCGCGGCGAGTCACTCGTGGATCAAGCGAACCTGACCGGCGAGTCCGTACCCGTGACCAAGTCGACCGGCGACAAGCTGTTCGCCGGCACGCTCAACCAGCAGGGCGCACTCGAGATGATCGCGACGCGCGTGGCCGCGAACAGCGCGCTCGCGCGCATCGTCGCGCTCGTTCGCGAGGCGCAGGAGAAGAAGTCGCGCGCCGAGGAGCTGGCCGAAGTGACGGGCCGGTACTACACCGTGGTGGTGATCTTCGGCGCGCTGCTCATGCTGCTCGTCCCGCCCCTGTTGCTCGGCGCGGAGTGGCGCGCATCGCTCTACCGGGCGATGACGCTGCTCGTCGTCGCCTCGCCGTGCGCGCTCGTGCTCGCCACGCCAGCCACCGTGCTCTCGGCCATCGCGAACGCCGCGAGGAACGGCATCCTGTTCAAGGGCGGCGCGTACCTGGAAAGGCTCGGCCGAGTACGCATCATCGCATTCGACAAGACAGGCACGCTCACGCACGGGCGCTTCGACGTCACCGACGTGGTCACGCTGGACGGCGCCGGTGAGCGCGATCTTCTGACCTGGGCCGCCAGCGCCGAGAAGCGATCGCCACATCCGCTCGCCCAGGCGGTCGTGCGCGCGGCCGAGGCGCGCGGTATCGAAGTGAGAGCCGCGGAGACGCTCACGAACCATTTGGGAAAAGGCCTGGTCGCCGTGGCCGAAGGCAGCACCATCGAGGTGGGCACACCCGAGCTGTTCGACTCGCTCGGTGTGAAGCCGCCGACGGCCGCCGTGGAGCACGTGCGCCGGCTCGCGGCACAGGCCAAGACTCCGATGATCGTGCGGCGTGGCGTGGCGTGGGGTGTGCTGGCCGCACGGGACGACGTGCGACCCACGGCGCTCGCCTCGGTGCGCGCCTTGCGCGCCTCGGGCATCAGCCGCACCGCGCTGCTCTCCGGGGACAGCGAGTCCACGGTGCGTGCGATCGGTGAGCAGACGGACATGGACGAGCTGCACGGGCAGCTGCTTCCCGAGGACAAGGTGCGCGTCATCGGCGAGCTGGAATCGCGGCACGGAGCAGTCGCGATGATCGGCGACGGCGTCAACGACGCGCCCGCGCTGGCGCGCGCGAGCGTGGGAATCGCGATGGGCGGCATCGGCAGCGACGCCGCGATGGAGAGCGCCGACGTGGTGCTGATGGGCGACGACCTGGCAGCGCTGCCTTACGCGGTGATGCTCGCGCAACGCGCCCGGCGCGTCGTGATCCAGAATCTCGTCATCGCCACGGGCGTCATGGCGGCGCTCGTGACGTGGGTGTTCGTGGGCCCGTTGACGCCGCTCGGCGCACTGAAGTTGCCGGTGGCCGTGTCCGGACACGAGGGCAGCACGGTGGTGGTCATCCTGAATGGCCTGCGCCTGTTGCGCGGCCGGCGCACGCGCTAGCACGAGTCGGGCACCGCGGCGGCTAGTCGAGCTTCGTCACCACCACGTTGTCGTAGTAGACCGTGCACTTGCCGACGCCGCCCGTGTACGCGGGCAGCGCAATGCTGCCGGAGGGGCGCGCGCTCCGGCCATCCACGCGGTCGAGTCGCAAGTCGCCGTTCACGAACACCTTGTAGCGGTGACCGCGGGCCTCCACGCGCAGGTGGTTCCACGTGCCATTGGCGTTCGTGGCGGCGGCGCGGCCCATGGGCCATTCCCGCTGGTACATCACGACGTCCTGGTAGCTGCCGCCGCGCAGGTCCACACCCATCCCGGCTTCGCCGCGCACGCGCACGACGACGCCCTTGTCCACTCCACGCATCATGCACACGTCGAGATCCACCGCGATATCGGTCCACGACGTGTCGCCCGTGTGGATCAACGAGCGCACCTGCTTCTGGTCGGGCAGGTCCGCGCGCAGCATGCCGCGCCACGCCGTCCACACGCTTTCCTTGTCGGGATCCCAGCGCTTGAGCAAGCCGCTCGAGAAATCGTCGGCGAACAGCACCCCCTCGGCCGGCCGTTGCAGGCGGGGAGGGGACGAGGGCATCGCGTAGCGGGTCTCGTCGATGCTCGCACCGAGCGAGAGCAGCGCTACTACGGCGAGAAACGCCATCCGAGGCTGGTTCGTCCGCATCGCACTCACGAACATGGCACTTTGGAACCGGTCACGTCCACTCGAACGCCGGCTCGAAGGGATATCGGCGTGTCAACCGCCTGGGCTTGAGTGGGGACCGCGAACCGGGGCTCGCCCAAGGCTAGAGCCGTACGCTCACGCCCGCCTGCACCTGCAACGCGTTGCCGGTGGGACCGGTCAACCGTTCGCAGCCGGCGTTCACATACCAGCGTGCGCCGAGCGCCAGGTCCGCGTCTGCCCCGAGCCAGTTCTCGTGGTCGTCGAACTCCAGCAACCGATCGCGCGTCCTGCGCACACCCGAGGAGATCTCCACGTGCGAGCGCGCCCACGGGTCAAAGCCGGCCGCGAGCGAGACGAGCGAACTCATCGCGGCATCACTCGTGAACGATGCCCACCGGCCGCGCAATACCGCGTGCCATGCGGTGAGCCGATGAAGCTCTCCGGTCACGGACCACGCCTCGGAGCGTTCGCCACCCGACCCGACGCGATACTCGCCTCCGACGGATGTGTATTCATTCCCGTTGACCGAGACGCCCGCCCACGCGCCCTGCCGGTAGCGGTCGTCGAACTGGGTCTCGAGCGTCTCGCGGTCGCGCCAGAGTCGAACGTTGCGACGGTTGTCGTAGCCCGAATGCAGCGCGACCCGGGCGCCGACCGGCACTCGTAACGAGGCGAACGTGCTCGTCCAGGCGAGCGGGGGCTCGCCCGCGGCTCGCTTCCAGCCGCGGTTCACGTCCACCTCCTGGGCGAGTGACGCCGTGGCGGCACGCGAGAACCACCAGCCCTGCGCGAACACGAACTCGCGGTCCACCTCGTTCCGATGCCGCGAACCCACCGCACCCGCCGCGAGAGACCAGCGCTCCTTCGCGAGCGGCGCCTGGTGGATCTCGGCGTACGCACCAGCCTCGAGCAGATCTGATGACCAGCGCGAACGCAACGGGTCGGGCTGCGTGCCGGCGAACGTTCCGACCCCGGCGCGCGAGCCGTTCCATTCGACGAGTGCGCCGTCGAACAGGCTAACGGACGCGAGCGTCGGCGAGGACTGCCGGCCGAGCGTGAGCCGCCGGCCACCCGCGACGTCGCGAAACGTCGCCGACGCGCGGTAGACGCGCGAGTACTGCTCGACCCAGCGCCCGGACTCGCTCGTGCGGAGCGTCCGACGCCCGCGAACGTCGAGCGAGGCGTCCAGGTGGCCGCCGAGTCCCTCGCGGCCGTCGAAGCGCGCCTCGAACGCAGGCTGTGAGAGGCGGCTCGAGCCCGGAGCGTCGATACTGAGCCAACGCGCGCCGATCCGGCCGCGCAGACTCGCGTCCCGGCTTGCCGCGCGCGAACTCGACGGCGAGACCACCGCGGCGGCGCGCAGGGAATCCGCGCGTGCATCGATCGCGCCCTGCGTCGTCTGTTGCGCCGCTCCGGGGCGATACGCCACCGCGTCGCCGACCGCGAGGCGCGCCTTGGTCCACAGCGTGTCGCACGAGGCACGATGCGTCGAGAGGTAGACGACGCGAAGCGCGGCCGCGCGCAATCCGCCGCGCATGATCCACGCGGTGTCCCCGGTCGCGAGCCCCTCGGCGGACCCCGCCTCGAGATAGACGCTGCCACCGGTCAAGTAACTGATGCGTGCCGTTCGCCAGCCCTCGCGGACGACGCTCTCGGGCTCATGCGCACTCGTCGAGTCCGGTGAGACGGCAGCGTGCGCGGCAGCCACGGACGTCAGCGTGAACAGCAGTGAGCACGCGAGCGCCCGGCGAGCCCAACCGGGACGCGCGCGTCGCTCACGCGTGGACCAGGATCCCGGCCAGACGAACGGTTCGCGAGCGGAGGCGGTGGCGGGCCGGGAGGTGATCATCGCGTGTGGCACGAGTAACAGGCCGAGCTCTCGTAGCGATAACCGCTGCGCCCAACGTGGCGGCTGTCGGTCTGGGCCTGATCCGAATGCGGGTGACAGCCGAGGCAGTTGAACGAGGCGAAGTTGGTCGGCACCGTGTGACAATCGCCGCACGACGACCACCGACCGGCGTGACCGCCTTGATAGATGCGGAAGTAGCGCGTGTCGTGATCGAACGTGGCGCCTGCCCAGGACGTCGTGTTGTGGCAGCCGGCACAGGCGCTCGCCGCGAAGCCCGCGGCCGCGTGGGCGGGCTGCGCGGTGTCATACTGCTGCTGGTGGCAGGAGACGCAGTCCTTGGGCGTGCCCGCGTAACGCCCGCCCGCGTGACACGACGCGCATGGCGTCGAGCGGTGCGCGCCGGTCAATGGGAAACCCGAGCGCTGGTGATCGAATCGGGCCGGTGACCAGGTGATCGCCGTGTGGCAGGTCTGGCAGTCGGTCGAGAATCCGCCTCTGACGTGGTCCGGATCCTTCGCGGATTGAAACAGTCCGAGGTGGCAGGCACGGCACTCGGCCTGCGTGTTCACGAACTGCAACCGGCCCTGGGCCACTGGCCGATGACAACTCTCGCAATCGAGCGTGGCGTGTCCGCCCGAGAGCGGGAAGCGCGTGAGCTGGTGCGCTCGCACCATCGGTCCGCGATCCACGAAGCTGCGCGCGGAATGGCAGCGCGCGCAATCAGGCCCCATCTCGCCACGGTGCGGATCCTGGTGGCACGACGCACACTGCATGGAAACCGACGCGAAGTCGAGGCTCCGATGGCAGCCGAGGCACGACGCGGCGGCGTGCGCGCCCTCGAGGCGGAATCCGAACTTCGCGTGATCGAACCTCTTGCTGATGTGCGCGGGCTTCCAGGCGCCCGCGCCGTGGCACTGGTCGCATTCGCCACGGAATTTGCCGTGCGGACTCTCGGGCCGTGACCGATGGGCGGGTGATTCGCGGCGCGTGGCAGCCCCCGCGGCGACGATTGCGACCAGCGGCAGCATGACGAGCAGGAGAGCGAAGACCTTGTGGACCGGCTCGAACCGCGGGCTCGGGTTCATTGGCTAGCTCCCGCTTCGGGTGGTGAACAGGATCGACGCGCGACGCGGGGAGAACCACGGCACACCCGGACGGAGCGATGGCGACGGCGCTCCTCCGGGGGCATGACAGCTCTCGCAGCGCATCGGTGTGGGCTTATAGAGCACGATTCGCACGCCGTCCGCGCTTGTCGTGCGGCGATGGCAGGCGGCACAGGCGGTGCGCGCGTGCGCGCCCTGGAGGCGGAACGCCGTGTCGCGGTCGTGGTCGAACCGCGCCGCGGGAACGAATGCCATCGCGTCGTGGCAGGACTCGCACACACCGCGATCGGCGCGCGCGCGGAACTGGCCGGCATGCGCATCCTGGTGACAGTCGGCGCAGGCGCGGGCCTTCGATTCGAAGCGAAGCGTGCGGTGCGTCCCGCCGCGCAGCGTCGAAGCGGTGGCCGTCTCGCGAAGCTCCTCGTGGCAGCGCTGGCACGGCACCGCTCGATGCGCGCCCTCGAGCGGGAACACGCTCTGGGCGTGTGCGCGGCCATCGAAGTTCGAGGGCCGGAACGCGACTGGGGAATGACACGCCGGGCAGCCCTCGCTTCGTGCCCGCGTACCCCCGGGAGCGAAGCGGCCCACATGGGGGTCGTGATGGCAGGCTACGCACGTGGCCGCGTCGGGCCGAATGCGCACACGCGCGCTGCCGAGAGTCGCCGCCTTGGCGCTGGCGGTGTCGGCGCGCGTGTGGCAGCCCTCGCACGCGACGGTGGCATGCGCGCCGAGCAGCGGGTAGCGCGTGCGCGCGTGCTCGGTTCGCGGCCACGTCGAGGGACGGAACGCCTGCACCGTGTGGCAGGAAGCGCAGTCCACCGCGGCGCCCTGCACGGTGGCGGTGCCGCGATGCGCGTCGGAGTGGCAGTCCATGCAGCGCGCGAACCGAGGCTTGGCACCGCCGTGCGCCGGGGCGTGGCAGCCATCACAGCGCACGCCCGCGTGCGCGCCGCGAAGCGGATAGCGCGTCTGGTCGTGGTCGAAACGCCGTTCGTTCACCGCGCGCCAGCCGGCCGTGGTGTGGCAGCGCGAACATTCCCCGCTGAAGCGTCCGGCATGGGGATCGCGGTGACACGCGACGCAGTGGGCATGCGGTACCGGGCGCCAGCGGGGGCGGAGCGCGCCGCGCGCGTCCGGTCCCTCGTTCACGGCGAGCGTCGCGTGACAGTCGGCGCAAGCGCGCTTCGTGTGCGCGCCGGTGAGCGCATACCCCGTGCGCGCGTGGTCGAATCGTTGCGCCGGACTCCACCGGGCCTGGTCGTGGCAGGAGAGGCAGTGGCGCCCGAGCGAACCGCGATGCGGATCCGTGTGACAGTTCACGCAGGACGTCTCGAGGCCGAGCCAGCTCTTCGCGGGGTCCTTCACTTGAAGGAGCTCCACCGCCTCCGAGCGCTGGAACCCTGGTTTGTGGCAGTCGCGACAAGCGAGCGACGCGTGCTTGCCCTCGAGCACCCATCCGGCCTTCGCGTGCGGGAATCGTTCCGGGCGGCCGCCCTCCCACGCGATCA
The DNA here is from genome assembly GCA_023249845.1 of Candidatus Eiseniibacteriota bacterium. Lineage (GTDB taxonomy): Bacteria > Eisenbacteria > RBG-16-71-46 > RBG-16-71-46 > RBG-16-71-46 > JAIOPA01. The sequence goes on along the minus strand of JAHFBW010000001.1, from coordinate 22,070 downwards.
GCGTGAAACCGCGTCCGCCGTGGTCGGGATGACAGGTGGCACACGCCTGCGTCGCGACGCGCGCGTGGAACCCGCGTTGCTGCGTCCTCATCCAGTCCACCTCGGTGTGGCAGGCGAGGCAGCGCATGTCCATCTGCGCTTTGGCCTGGCCGCGCGCGTGGCAGCGGAAGCAGTCCGTGGCTCCGTCCAGGGCCGCGTGCGCTTGGGCGAGCGGGCCAGGTGAGACCTGGGCGCGGACGGGTGCGGCGGCGAGCACCGCGCCGGCGAGGAACAGCGGCGGGAGGAAGTGGCGCACACGCTCAGCCCGCCAATCGCTCGGCCGGGTCCGGTCCGGCAGTGAGCGACTTGCGCACCATGCGCACGCCGCAGCGCTCGAGGAACGGGGTGGGCGCCTCGCCACCGACGCGCACGACCACGTCATCGTTCGCAAGCGTCTCAAGACGGCCGTCGATGTCCAGGTCCACGGCGCCCGGGCGGATCTCGCGCACCTCGCTTCCGAGCAGCACGCGCAGCTCGGCCGAGCCCGCGGCTTCCGCGAGCTTCGCGCGATTGCGTTCCTTCACGCGGCCGAACTCCTTGCCACGGTAGGAGAGCGTCACGCGTGTGCCCGGCTGGTGCGAGAGCCCGACCGCCGATTCCACCGCGCTGTCGCCACCACCCACGACCAGCACGTTGCGCCCGGCGAACGCCTCCATCTCGACGATATCGTAGAACACCTGAGAGCGATCCTCCCCGGGCACGTCGAGCCGGCGAGGTGAGCCGCGCCGGCCCGTCGCGAGCACCACGCGCCGCGCGCGAAAACGCAGCGCGCCCGCGTCCACACCGAACCCCCCCGCCTCACGCCGCACGGCCTCTACGCGCACGCCCTCGCGCACCCGCAGTCGAGTGCGCTCGATCACCGTCTGCCAGAGGCGGAGGAGCGACTCCTTGGACGCATCCGACACCCACAGGTCACCGTAGAGCGGAACGCGCACCGGCTCGGCGAACAGCACCTTGTGCCGCGGATAGCGCGCGATGGTGTCGGCGAGCGTCCCCTGTTCGAGCAGCGCGTAGCGAAGCCTTCGCGACTGCGCCTCCAGACCGGCCGAGAGCCCGGCGGGACCGGCACCCACCACCACGACGTCGAACGTGCCTGCGTCAGTCGCAGTGCCCCGCAGGCTTGCCGCCACGTGCTCCATCGCCAGCTTGCCCTCGTTGACGGCGTTCTTGATGAGCCCGCGTCCGCCGAGCTCGCCGACGATGTAGAGCCCCGGCACCTGGTGTGACTGGAAGTTCACGTCGAGATCGGGGACCTCGACCGTCTGCACCGCGTCTCCCGAGGTCACGAAGATGGCGCCGACCGGACAGGCGGCGACACATTCCGCGTGCCCTTTGCAGGCCGACAGGTTCACGCGCGCCACCTTGTTCACGATCATGAGCGCGCCCGGCTCCGGGCAGGCGTCGAGACACGTGCCGCAGCCCGCGCACGTGTCGGCACGCACCACGGCATGCAGCACTCCTCCCGGAGCCGCCACGGAAGCCGTGGCGAGTGGCGCGCTGACAACGGCGAACGCGGCGAGCGGCGCTCCACAAGACGCGCACGTGAGCGCCTCGGGCGCCAGCAGCGCGCGGCATCGCGGACAGCGGCCGACGTCCGAGGGACCCGCCGAGCGCCGGCGCACGTGCTGCAGGACGAACACCGAGGTGAGACAGGCGACGGCCACCGGGGTGAGCCACGCCATGTTCATCGCGGGGGCCCCGGAAGCGTGAATCGCACGCCGCCGACCCACACCGCCACGACGACGTGGATGACGACAGCGAGGAGCGCCGTCATCGCGAACGGTCGATGCGCGACATGCCACCAGCCGAACACCTTTCGGGTGGCGTCGAGCAGCCGCACCTGCTGGCTGAGCGCGAGCTCCCGGCGCGCGAGACGCAGCGCGCGACCGAGCCGCGCGCCATCTTGGAGCGTCTGTGCTCGTGGGCTGCGCGACCATTCCCGGCGCAGCCGGCGCAGCGTACGCCAGCGCGCCAGGTCATCCGTGAGGAGCCGCGCGAACGTGCGGTGGATGCCGCTGCCAGCCTGCGGGCGCAGGTCCAGGCCGAGTGACCGCTCCAGCTCCTGCGGTGTGAGCCCGGTCTCCACCGCCAGCTCGGTGAGCAGCACGCGGCGCTCGGCGCCGGATTCCTCGAGCGACAACTCGAGTCCGGCGCGATTGCGCGGGATGTGCGTGTAGAGGTAGCGGCCGATGATGCCCGAGAGCGAGACGATGACCATGGCGAGCATGCCGAGGCCGATGAGTCCCTCGAAGCGCCAGCCGGCGTGCACGGCCGCGATCACCGGCAGCGACAGCCCCATGACGATGTGCACGTCGAGCCAGCGGCCGACGGGGCCGGTCCACGCCAGCCAGCGCGCCTGCTTCCGGAACGGGTAGGCCCACATGAACAGGAACATCGTGAGCGCGAGCGCCCCGAACGCGAGCCCGAGCGGTCCGGACGACTTGAGCACTGGGTGGAGCGGGTGGCGCAGGCGCTGCGCCAGCGACAGCACGTAATAGGGGAGGCCCCACGCGGTGACGAGGCTGGGGATCGTGAGCAGGACCATCAACGGCAGGCCACCGCCCGGGGCGTGGCCCGTCACGGGCTCGGCTCGCCTGACGACGCTTGGGCCCGCCGCCCGCGCCGTGGCGACGCCAGCCTCGCTCGGGACATCGTGCATTCTGAGCGGATCAATGGCCAAAATGCACCCTCACGGGTCGGGGAACCGACCACGTCTCGGTCCATTCGAGTTGAAGAGCGATCGCTTGCGGCGTGAGCGGGGCCAAGCTGCAAGACTGGTGCCGTGAGTGGGTCGCTGAACAGTCCTTCTTTGGTACCAGCGCGTGAGTCATCAGCACTGCCGTGCGCGCGCGGAACAGTGCGAATTCGAGCGACGGAGCGATCGAGCAGGTCTGGCCGAGCGCGATAAGCATTTGCGCGCGCGATGATTCGCGGCCGGTGGTGTCCCGTGTGGGGCGGTGTTAGCTTGGGCCGCCATGGCCAAGAAGAAGCGCAGTATCGGCGTGATCGGCGTACCCATCGACCTCGGGGCGGGCCGCCGCGGGGTCGACATGGGCCCGTCCGCCATCCGCATCGCCGACCTGGAGAAGCGCCTGGAGGACCTCGGGCACAAGGTCGAGGACTACGGGGACCTGGACGTGATGATCCCGGAGACGCAGAAGGTGGGCACCGGCAAGCTCCGCTACAAGAAGCCCATCCTATCCGCGTGCCGGGACCTCATGAAGGGCGTGGACAAGTGTCTCGGCGAGGGGCGCATGCCGCTCGTCCTGGGCGGCGACCACAGCATCGCCATCGGCTCGGTGGCCGGCTCGACGAACTTCCACGCGCGCAAAGGCGAATCCCTGGGGCTCATCTGGTTCGACGCGCATGGCGACGCGAACACGCCCGAGACCACGCCGAGCGGGAACATCCACGGCATGTCGCTGGCCGTGTCGCTGGGATTCGGGGACCACGAGCTCGTCAATCTCGGCGGCCGTGCGCCCAAGGTGCAACCTCGGAATACCGTGCTCATCGGCATCCGCGACTTGGATCCGGGCGAGCGCGATTTCCTCAAGAAGAGCGGCGTGACCTGCTACACCATGCGCGACCTCGACGAGCGCGGGATGCGCGACGTCTTGGACGAGGCCATCCGTCTCGCGAGCGACGGCACCGCGGGCATCCACCTGTCGTTCGACCTGGACGTGGTGGATCCCGAAGACGCCCCCGGCACGGGCACGCCGGTGTGGGGCGGCATCAGCTACCGCGAGGCGCATCTCGCGATGGAGATGTTCAACGACCGCGCGAACATCGTGGCACTGGACCTGGTCGAGGTGAACCCCGTGCTCGACAGTCAGAACATGACCGGGATCCTGGCTGCGGAACTGGCGCAGAGCGCGCTGGGCAAGACGATCCTGTAGCACGTCGAACGGGCGAAAGACTCAGGCGGCGAGTCGCGTGCCGGGGGCCTCGCCCGAGCCGTCGCGCGGCCGTCGGTTCGTGGCGAACAGTCTCGCGAGCAGGCACAGGAACGCGGCCACACCGAATGTCCACGGGATGCGCGCGTCCACGCGCGTGACACCCCGCCGCAACTCGAGCGTCGCCGCGCGCAGGTCATCCATGCTCGCGCCCGAGCCGCGCACCCGGACGTAGTACCCACCCGCCTTCGGCACGTCGAACGTGGCGAGGCTCGTTCGAGTGAGGACGATGGAAGCCTCGTCGTCGCGGCTGCCGAGAGACCCCTTTGCGTTCCACAGGGCCCTGCCCGAGTCGTCCTCGAGCGCCAGTTCGTAGCGACGCCGCGAGGAACCGAGCGGAGCGTGCGAGGCGTTCAAGATGAAGCGCAGCGGGTTCATGCCCGGTTCCAGATGGAACGGACCGAGCCGCGCGTCCGTGGAGGAACCGCGCGCGCCCTCGAGCTCGCGCGTGACGTCGAGCGTGAGCGCGCGCGTGCCCGACCCATAGAGCGTGCCGAGACCGTAGCCGATGGCGATGACGGCACAGACGAGCAGACCCCAGCCACTCCACCGTTCGACGGGATCCGCGGGGACGCCGACGCGGGATCGCACCAAGGCGTCCTGGCGTGCGCGCTCCATCCAGTGGGGCTGCTCGTCGCGAGGCGGGGCCATGTCTTCGTTTTCGGCGAGAGCTCCGGGCCACTGAAGCCCCCCGGTCGGCGGCCTGGCTGGCAGTGCCTCCCACCTCGCTTTCCGCGCCTTCCCGCGCCGCGCGTGACGAACCTTCGCCGCGCGTCTTGGGTGAATTCACACGGCTTCGTCGCGAGGCGGTGCTACGGTCGAAGACGCCGACTTCCCCCGAGTCCTGCCGCGGGCCGCGGTAGTAGGTCTGTTCCGTCACCCCGATCCTGCGACAGGCCTGCTGTGCGTTCTGGCCCTTCGCCAGTTCGTCCTCGGCCGCGCGCGGCTTGCCGATGATCTCCTCGGCCGTGTGTCGCCTGCGAGCCATCTCCGTGCCCCTTTCCTCGAGTACCCGGCCCAGATGACCCCATAGGGTCTGGACCGATCTGAGGGGGTCACGTCAACCCCACAGAGCGAGGTGGTCGCAGTTAGGCGCCGTGGATACGAAACGTCACCGATAGATGGTCTTGATTCGGCCCCACGATGTCCAGTGCGTGGGGGTCGCGCCCGCGGCCACGTCGCTCGCCGTGTCGCCGAGGCGGAACTCATCGGATTTGAATCCCGTCTCATTCAGGTTCACCACTGTTCCATACGTCACCGGCGCCACATTCATGACCAGATCAGGCACTGCGAACGATGACGGGTTCACGTAGAGTTGGACGTTCCAGGTCGCGCCGCCAGCGGCGAAATGCGTGACCAGGAAGTCCGTCGACCCGCTGGGCGTGTACAGCTTCGGCGCGGGGGTGAACGCTCCCCCGTCGAAAATCCCGTACTGTCCCAGGCGTACGCCGAACCCCACCGATGGTGGAGCCCCGAACGGCGCTCCGGCTGGCGACAGACCCATGAACGTCTCGTCGTTTGGTGCTCCATGAAATATCAGAAACGATGCCCAGAACTCCTTGCCGGGCGACGGGGCGAGCGTGCTCGACAAGGGAGCTTGAAAGTTAAAGCCCCCCGCGACGGCGCCGCCCGCGGACGGCAGGGCCAGCAGGCTGGCCAGTCCTGCCGGCACCACGGCGATGCCGGGATCGGCCGCCCACGGCCCCGAGAATCCGAACGCCGGGCCGTTCAGGGCGAGCGCGCCGGGTGGGTACTGAATGCCGTCGTACGCGATCGAGGCCGCCTGGGCGACCCCGGCCAGCGCGGCCACTAAGCCAGCCGCGAATATTGCTGCGGATGCCAACGCTTTCATCGGTGCCTCCCTCTGATGTCTGCGCACGAAGTTTGACGCCACGTCCGCGTTCCGGATTGTGTCGGTGATGCCGGCGGGGCTCGGGCCGCGCCAGCGGGAATCGATCGGCCGGCAGTCGGGCGCCCGACCAGGAGCCGATTGGACGTGACCGCCCCGGCGTGCCCGCGGCAAGGTCGGGGGGCACTTTCCAATGCGGCGCGGGGAGGATGCGTTTGCGCTCCGACGGGTGTAGGTCCCTCTCCGATCCTCGACGAGCGTCGCGAGGCTGTCACTGAGGAAGCCTCGAGCCGCTCGAAGACCGTAGCACCTGGAAGCCTTTGGCGCAGCGAATTCTCACGGCCAGCCTCGACGAGCTCCCCACCCACACTCCCCCTAGCCCTCCTCGGCTTGCGGCGCCGAGCGCCCGTGCCCAGAGGGGGTCTGTTGGGCACGCCTGTTGCGCGGGCGAAAGGCCTTGCCTGGTCACTTCGCGGACAGCGGAAGTCAGGGGCGCTTTCGGCAGGGGCTCAAGCCGCCACCGACGACCTGAGTTACGGGCCGAGAGACTGAGCGAATCCCGCCCCCGGACCGGCCATCATCGTGGGCGATCTTCGCCCTGGGCGATTATCACCCCGAGGTTAGATTCTGGCTGCATCGGGACAGCGGGGCAGCGGGCCGAGCTAACCAAGGTTGCCGCCACCGCGCTCTAGGGCCCCTCGGCTCGGCGTCGTGCTCGACATCGTCACCCGGGGCCCGGGCAACGTGCCGGAACGCACTGACGTGCCCCCGATGGTCGTACCACTTACTGAGTTAGAGCCACCGCGACCTGGACCGCCTCGGGCGCCGGCGGCCTGTAGCCGAGGGCGCTGTGCGGTCGTCGCTGATTGTACTCCCCCCGCCACGCCTCGATCAGCACCTGCGCCTCCCGCAGCGTATAGAAGATCTCGCGGTTGAGCAGTTCGTCCCGCAGCTTGAGGTTGAACGACTCGACGTACCCGTTCTCCCATGGGCTGCCCGGCTCGATGTACAGCGTCGTCACCCCGATCTTACGGCAGGCCTGCTGCGCGCTCTGGCCCTTCGCCAGTTCGACCTCGGCCGCGCGCGGCTTGCCGATGATCTCCTCGGCCGTGTGTCGCTTGCGAGCCATCTCCGCGCCCCTTTCCTCGAGTACCCGGCCCAGATGACCCCATAGGGTCTGGACCGATCTGAGGGGGTCACGTAACTCGTGAGAGTGCAGGGCTCAGGCGCGTGTCGCGCGCAGTAGCGAGGCGAGCGCGGGCCCGAGCCGCGGATGGGCGTCGAACGCGTGGACGAACTTGTCCTCGCGGCGGCCACCCTTCGCGCGGATCACGCTCACGAGCGCCGCCTTCTCGCGCGGTGTCCAGCGCGAAACCCCCGGCAGCAGCGTCACGAGTGAGGCCCAGCGCGACCACGCGTGCCGCTCGGACTCGCTCCAGCCGGCGAGCGAGCGCAAGCGCAATCGCTCGGCCGCCGTGCGTTCACACGTCTCCGCTGCGCGCGCACGATCGCCCCCGAAGCGCGTGGTGATGAGACGGGTCACCGCGAGCCCAGCCGAGGGGAGCGGCAGCTCCCCGATGACGTCGCGGCGTGACGGGCCGCGATGCCAATAGAGGTTCGAGCGCGCGAGGCGCCGCAGAACGCCAGCGGACGAGCGATACGATGGTTCGCGCGCCATGCGCGAGAGCTCGCGCCGCATGATCAAACGGGCGCCCGCCGCGCGCGGGCGGAAGCCCAGCTTCTGGTAGAACCACCACGCGCCCGACTCGATGGCCTCGTCGTTCCCGTCGCCCAACTGGTACGGGAATATGGTGAACGCGTTCGTGCCGAACAGCGCGCGCGTCATGCCGAGCACCTTGCCGTAGACCGGACCGGCCTCGGCGCCGCGATAGGTGTCGAACACGTTGAACGCGAGCTCCGCAGAGCGGTAGAGCGCGCTGGTCAGGACGTAACCGATGGGCACTCCGTTCTTGAGCGAAAGAAACCCGTACACGCTTTCGAGCAGGAGCCGGCGCTCGGGCTTGGCGCCGATCATGAGGAACTCGAGGCTGTCACCGCAGTCCACGCGGCGCACGTCGCGCGCGTCGCCCCAGGCGAACACGTCCAGATCACGACTACGCGTGGCCATGGCCTCCATGGCGAGCGCGAGCGCACGTTCACCCTCGCGCAGCGAGAGTGCGCGGATGGAACGCGGCGGCACGTCCACGACGAGCGCGAGATCGGGGCGGCCCGCGAACGGTGTGGACTGGAACCGCACGCTTCGCACCGGCCAGGTCGAACACGTGCGCGCCGGCGTCGCGGCCGTTCCACGCAACACGTACTCGAGTCCCAACCCGTCGTGGACGCGCTCGAACACGGCGTCGTCCGGGAGTCGTTCGGACAACGCCCTCGCCACGAACGCACCGGTGGCTTCCCCCGGCGCCTTGAGCTGTTCGAGCCAGCGCTTGAGCCCGTAGTCGTACTCGTCCAGACCCGGCACCTCTGCGTCATGCGCGAGCAGCGGTAGCCACGCTTCGAGCGCGTCAGGGTCCTCCAGTGCCGCGACGTCCAGCTCGAGCTGCTTCGGCCAGCGCCGTGCGAGTTGTCGTGCCGTGGGCGCGAAGAACCCGAAACGGATGTCGCAGCCGCTGATCCCCGAATCCGCGAGTGCTGCGCGATGGCGGCGGACGTCTGGCCGGCGCCCGAACGCGGCGAGCGCTCCCTGGACGAGCGTCAGCGTCGCGCGGTGATCGGGGTAGGCGCGGGCCGCGAGCAGCAGCTCGTGTAGTCTCTCGATCGGTCTGGCGCCGAGCCGCGCGCGCAGCATGCGACGAAACAGGGCTCGCCGTTCGCGCGCCGCTGCGGCGCCGAACGTCCAGCGCAGCGCTTCGAGACGCGCCAGATCCCGCGCCACGGAAACGGGCGACACCGATCAGAGGCTCGCCGGCGTCGCGTCGCCGAGGCTGTCGGGAGGTGCCTCCACGGGCACCCAACCATGATCCGGAAGCAGCATGTCGGCGCGGCCGGTCAGGCGGTCCATGCGCACGGGCACGATGTCGCCGTCCACCGTCATGTGGTCGTAGCGCCAGCGCGTCGGCCACACGCACAGCGCGAACGCCAGCGCCAGCAGGAACAGGACGAGTGGGACGATCCAGCGCCGGGCCATGTCGCTCACTTCACCCAGCGGTCGAACCAGTCGGCCTGGCGCGTGAACCAGTCGGCCCGGTGCCGCGGCTCGCGCAGGGTGTGCCCCTCGCGCGGGTAGTGGACGTACTCGGTGGGGACGCCGAGCGCCTTCAGCGACTGGTACGTGACCTGTGCCTGCGGGTTCGGCACGCGCACGTCAGCCTCGCCGTTCAGTACGAGCGTCGGCGTCCTCGCGCGCCCCATGGTCGCGACCGGCGAGCTTCGGCGCCACTTTTCGAACGACTCCCATGGCAGGCCCTCGAAGTCGTACGCGCGGTAGAGATGGATGTCGCTCTGTCCCCAGTGTGCGGCGAGATCGCTGGCGCCGGCCGAGATCACCGCGGCGTCGTAGCGCAGCGTGTGCGTGATGGCCCAGGCCGAGAGGTAGCCGCCGTAGCTGTGGCCGAGCACACCCAGGCGATTCCCGTCCGCGATCCCCCAGCGCACGAGGCTGTCCACGCCGGTCTCGACGTCGCGCCAATCCTGGCCGCCCCAGTCGGCGCGTTTCCGCAGCATGAACGCGGCGCCGTAGCCGCCGCTCGAGCGGAAGTTCGGCATGAACACCTGGTAGCCCCGGCCGGCCATGTACTGCGCCATGACCTGGAAACCCATCGTGTAGCGGGAGCTGTACGGGCCGCCGTGCAGCAGCACGAGCGTCTTAAGCGCCGCGCGCTCGGGAGCCCCCGGCGGACGCACGAGCACGCCTTCCACCTGCACGCCGTCATCACTGCTCCAGCGCACCGTGCGCTGCGCGCCGAACGCGCAACCGGCCGCGTCCGCGTGCATTCGCGACACCGCGCGCGAAGGCGCGTTGATGTGATCGGCGATGTGCACCTCGGGCGGGCGATTCCATCCCGAGGCCACGTACGCCACCCGGCTCCCCGGCCCTCGCACCGCCGCACCCGCGGTCTCGCCGGCCAGGTCCAGCCCCAGCGACACGGCGCCACCCACGCGCGGCACCGACGCCACACGCTTCGTGGCGCCCTGCGAGCTCCAGAAGAACAGCGTGTCGGACGTGGCATTCCACATCGGCGCATCCGCATCCTCGTCGAACGTCGCGGTCAGCTTGACCGACGCTCCGCCGGCCGCGGGAGCCGCCCACAGGTCCGTCTTCTGGATGAAGCTCCTGCGATCGTTCCCGCCGGCCCACGCGAGCCATCGTCCGTCGGGCGACCACGCGACCGAGCCTGACAGCATGGTGTCGAGTTTGCGCGGCGCGGCGGGACTCGCGCCCTGAGCGGACACGATCGCGATGTCAGTGAGGTTGCCGTCATCCGGACGGCCGGTCGGGTTCCATACGAACGCGATGCTGCGAGAGTCCGGCGACCAGCGAGGGTCGGCGACCATGAACGTGCCCGACGTGAGCCGGCGTTGCTTCCCAGACGCGACGTCGATCACCCACAGGTGGTTGTACTGCGGGATCTCGTCCTCCACGACCTGGTCCCACTTCTTCTTCCGCCACTCCTTCACTCGCTTCGGCAGCGTGTCGAGCATGGTGAACGCGATCGAGCGCCCGTCCG
>JAHFBW010000001.1:0-11534 GCA_023249845.1 Candidatus Eiseniibacteriota bacterium | reverse complement strand
ACCGCATCTCGCCCACGGACTCCACGAACGTCGAGAGCTTCCATGGCTCACCGCCGCGCAGCGGGAGCAGCCAGATGGACGGCTTGTTATCGTCGCTGTCGCGCGCCGACAGGAACGCGAGCGTGTCGCCGCCGGAAGAGAACTGCGGTGCGTAGTCGTTCTTGGCGTGGCGCGTGAGCACGCGGCAGCTGTCGGTCTCCGCCTCCCACAACCAGATGTCCTGATTCGTCGTGTTCTCGGTGGTGTCGGGGGCGGACACGGTGAACGCCAGCCGGCGCCCGTCGCGCGTCCACTCGAGTCCCTGCACCTGCTTCATCGTGAGCGCGTGGCCCAGCGAGAACACACGCGACGGCGCCGGCTTCGCGGCACCGGCGGGCGCCGTCGCGTTACCGAGTGCGAATGCCGCGGCGAGAACGATGTGCGAGGCGGTGCGCGCGGGGCGCGGCCGAGCGTCCATGGGGGCTCCGGGGTGCGAGGGCGACGAGACCGCGGAGCCTAGCAGAAGGCTCGAGGGCCGGGCGGCGAGCGCCGTTTCACGGCGTCCGCCGGCCCGGTCTCGAACCAGCGATCAGTTCGTGGCGCCGCTCGTGGCGACCTTCACCACGACGCGGTGTGCCACCGGTTTCCCGGCCTCGTCGCGCCAGTACACGGTGACGCGGGCGTCCTTCTCCACTTCACCCGCGGACCGCATGTCGGCGTGGCGCGCGAACACCATCTGCTTCGGCGTCCTGCCGCCCTTCTCCACGGTGATCGAGGCTGCGTCGATCGCGACCACCGTACCGGTGAACTGGCGATAGCTGGCCGTCTTGCCCGATGCCGCTGCCGTGGCGCGCGCTTCGCGCTTCGCGGCCGCGGCGGGCAACGCCACGCCCACGAACGGGGCCACGAGTGCTACGGCCAGCGCCAACCGCACCAGCCTGCGTGCATGCATCATATGCTTCACCTCCCTCGGCTCACGGGGGCCGGGGGTCAAACGAGGTTCCGGCGCGAACGAGTCGCGCGTCAATGGCGAGACGGCCTGTCGCCGGCGTTCGCGGCGATGCTCGCGCCGTGATCACGCCGCGAACGGCACGCTGGCGCGGTCGCGGCGCTGGACACGCGGTGATGCGACCACGGCGTGGACGGCACGCAGGGCTGGAGCGCTGTCCGCGCCGGTGGCGCTTCGACGCCAGCGAGCAGGGACGAGTCTCAGCGAGCGAGGCGGGACGGAGCGCCGCTCTCGAGCTTCGACGACACACCCGAATCCGATGCGATCGGCACGTCAGGCCGGCGGTCACGCGCCGATCGTGCCGCACGCCACACGTTCGCGTGCGCCTCCACCGTGTCCTCGAGCGGCCGGCCGTAGCCGCCACCGAGCGTCACGCATACGGGGAGGCCGCGCGACTCGAGCCACGCGAACACGCGCCGGTCGCGTTCAGCGAGGCCCGCGTGCGTCATGCGCAGGCGGCCGAGGCGGTCGCTTGCCAGCGCGTCCACGCCGGCCTGGTAGAAGACGACATCCGGCGCGTGCGAGTCGAGTGCCGCGGGCACGTGAAGGTCGAGCGCGGCCAGAACGTCGTCGTCGCCGGCGCCGTCCTCCAGTTCCACGTCAAGCGTGCCGCGCTCCTTCCGGAGCGGATAGTTGTGCCGCGCATGCAACGAGAACGTGAACACACTGGGGTCGCCGGCGAAGCACGCTGCGGTGCCGTTGCCCTGGTGCACGTCCAAGTCCAGCACGAACGGCCGCCGCGCGAGGCCGTCGCGACGCAGCAGCGCCACCGACACCGCGAAGTCATTGAACAGGCAGTACGCCTCGCCGCGATTCGGGAACGCGTGGTGCGTGCCGCCCGCCAGGTTGCCCGCGACGCCGTGCGCGAGCGCTGCTCGCGAGGCCTGCACGGTGCCCCACAGCGCGGCGCGCGCACGCGTGAGGAGCTCGGGCGACCACGGCAGACCGAGGCGCCGGATATCGGTGTCGCTCCACTCGCCGCGTAGCGAACGCGATACGTAAGCGGCGTCGTGCGCTGCGAGCAGCCAGTCCTCGGGCGCCGGATCCGAGCGCGTGATCCAACCGGGCTCGAGCACGCGATCGGCGAGCAGCCGCTCACGGACGAGCGTGTACTTCGCGAGCGGGAACGGATGGGATTCGGCGAGCGGGAAGGAGAAGTGGTCGCTCGACCAGGCGAGGAGCGGGCGAGCGCCGCGTGCGCTCACAGCGGCAGCGTCTCCTGCGCTGCAAGCGGTTGGAACTTCGCTCCCTCGTGACGGAGCAGCCACTGCTTCATCGCCAGCCCGCCGCCATAGCCCCACAGCGAGCCGTTCGCGCCGATCACCCGGTGGCACGGCACGAACACCGCGACCGGGTTCGCACCGTTCGCGGCGCCGACCGCGCGCACGGCGTCGGGCTTGCCGAGCGACCGCGCGAGCACCGCGTAGGACCGCGTCTCGCCCGCGGGGATCGCGCGCAATGCCGCCCAAACGTCACACTGGAAATCCGTACCGAGCAGGCGCACCGGCTGCTCTTCGAGTGCCCTGAGTTCGCCTGCGAAGTACCGCGCCAGGCGCGCCACGGCGCCTGCGGTCTCCGGGACGCGCCGCACCGAGAACGCGCCCAGGTGGCGCGCGAGCTGCCGTTCCACCGGATGCTCGGCGCCGTGCTGACCGTCGAGCGTGAGCCCGACCAACTTCGCTTCGAGGCCGTACAGCGCCATCGGTCCAACCGGCGTGTTCGTGATCGCGAATTCGAGAGTCATCGTGCGTCCTTTCGAACCCGGGAGCGCGTGCTCCCATTCCTGTGCGGGGAAGTCGAGAGCCTGCGAGCGAGGTGACGGGGAGCGCGCCGGGGCTCCGTCCACAGCGCCAGTACCGCGTACGCACGCCACGGCCGCCAGCGTTCGGCGCGGGCACGCACCTCACGTTCGCTAGGCAGCCGGTCGCCACGCGCGAGTGCCTGGCGCACGCCCAGGTCCCCGGCCGGGAATGCGTCGGGTTCGCCGAGCGCGCGCATCGCGAGGTATTGCGCCGTCCAGTCGCCGATGCCCGGAAGCGTGCGCAGGCGCTCGACGGCGTCGTCCAGGTCACGGAACGCGCCGAGGTCGAGTTCGCCGCTCGCCACCGCCGCCGCGAATCCGCGCAACGCCGCGGCGCGCGCGCGCGTGAGCCCTAAACCCTCGAGCGGCACTTCGGCCACGGCGGCCGGCGAGGGGAACACGTGTGTGAGCGCGCCGTCCGGCGTGGAGAGCCGGCGGCCGGCCACGGCCGCGAGCCGTCCGGCGAGCGTGCGCGCGGCCGCGACGCTCACCTGTTGTCCGAGCAGTGCGCGGACGCCGGCCTCGAAAGCGTCGAACGCGCCCGGCACGCGCACGACGCGCCCGCGGAGCGCGCGCGCCAGCCGCGCATCGCGCGCGAGCCATGCCGCGATCGCGTCCACGTCGGCGTCCAGGTCGAACATGCGCGCCACGCGCGACACGATGCGCGGTAGCGCCGCCGCCGCGCGCGGAGGGAGCTTGACCGACACCGCGTCCGCGAGCGGCCGTACCTCGAGCGTCGCGGGGTCGCCGTCCAGCGCGAACGCGCGGCGATACGCGCCATCGCGGACTTCCTCCACGCCCGGCACGGCGCGCGCCGCGAAGAACGCGAGCAATGGCGCGGCGTCGAACGGCGCGCGTGCCGCGAGCCGGAGCTCGATCGCGCCATCTCGCTCGAGCACCGGGCCGCGGCGCAACGCACTCGGCGCGCGATCGAATGTCTGCGCCATCGCCGCGCGCAGCCGACGGGCGCTGCCGTAGCCCGCCGCGGCCGCGACGTCCTCGAGCGGCAGCGCGGTCTCCTCGATGAGCTTGCGCGCGAGGTGCGCCTGGCGCGTGCGCGCCACGTCCAGCGGTGACGCGCCGACGTGGCGCTCGAACAGCTCGCGCAACCAGCGCGACGTCACGCCGAGCCTCGCCGCGAGCGTCTCGAGCGAACCGTCCGCGAGTGCGCCCTCGTCGATCAGCCGCAGCGCGCGGGCCACGGTCGCGGCCGTGCCGGACGCGGTCGGAGCGCCCGGCGCACGGTCGGGCCGGCAGCGCAGGCAGGCGCGGAACCCGGCGGACTCCGCGGCCGCCGGCGTCGCGTAGAAGCGCGCGTTGCGGCGCGCGGGCATGCGTGCCGGGCAGCCGGGCCGGCAGTAGATGCGCGTCGAAGTCACCGCCATGACGAAGCGGCCGACGAAGCGCGCGTCGCGCGACGTCCAGGCGCGCCAGCAGATCTCGGGGTCGAGTGTCATGACGCAAGGGATACCACGGCGGGGCACCCTCGGGCGGACGAAATCGGAACTCGTTCCGGAAGCGTTCGGACAGCCCTAGCGGGGACTATTCATGAGCTGCGTCGCGAGAATACGTCCACGGCGCGCCAGACAAGGAGCAGAGCCCGGTCGCGACGCAGTCGTGTCTGGACGACACGTCGAGGAGCAACCGGGCTCCGCGACGCCGGAGGGTGCGGTCTGGGCGTGTTCGCAGCAGCAGCTCATGAATAGTCCCCGCTAGGGACGCGGTCTGAACCGCGCAAGCACGAGCACCGGCGTGCGCACGAGCACCTCGGGATCGCCCCCGAACGCCTCCGCTTCGCCGAGTGCGGCGCCTTCGCGCGACGGACGCCACACGGCGTAGACGAAGCCGTCGCGCGCGACCGCGTTCTCGGCACCCGGGCCGACCAGCGACGGCGTCAGGAAGTTGCGCTTGAGCGCCTGCCGCAACGACGGCGGCGGCGGCTCCCACACGACGAGCGGCGCGAACGGTGGCGAGACGCGTTCCACGGTGTCCGCAACGGCACGCGCGTTCAACCACGGCTCGAGCGGTGGCAACACGCGCAGGAACAACACCGGGGCGCCGAGCGCTGCCGGCAGCGCGAACAGTGCGAGCGCCAAGCGTCTCGCGCCGCGCAGGTCCGCGAGCAGCGGCGCCCAGCTCGCGAGGAACAGCAGCGCCGCGACCAGGCGCACGCTCGGCGCGGCGTCCGGCAGGCGCAGCGACAACGCGACGCCGGCGAGCGCGAAAGTCGTGCCGAACGCGGCGAGCAGCCGCGTCGCCTGCGTGAGCGCGCGCGGTTCGGTGGCGCCGTCCAGCACGCGGTCCGCGAAGCGCCCGACGAGCAACGCCACCGCGGGCAACACGGGCAGCGCCGCGGTGAGCGGCGGGCCGGGGTACAACGCGATCGGAAGCGTCGCAGCGAGCGCCAACGCCAGCAACACGTGCTCGACATGTTCCGGATCGAGCGCCGACGTCGGCACGACGCGTGTGACGGACCGCCGCAGGCGGAGCGCCGCGTCCGCCAGCGCCGCCGCGAACAGTGGTGTCCAGGGGAAACTCGTCACCACCGCGAACGACAGCGCGAGTGGCAGGCCCGCGAGCCACGAGCCGCGTGTGCCGCTCGCGTAGGGGAACCACGGCACGTGTGGCAGGAACGAGACGCCATGGATCGCGACCATGAGGCCATACCAAGGCAACGCGATGCCGGCCACGATGAGCGCACCCGACGCTGGGTCCAGCACCTTCCAGCCCGCGTGATGTCGCGCGAGCGCGAAGTAGATCGCCACCCCGGCTACGGGCCACAGCGCGGGCACGGGTCCGCCAGCCACGGCGACTCCGCCGAGTGCGAACCAGCCGAGCGCCATGGAGAGGCCGCCCGCGCGGGCCCGGCCCGTCAGCACGTCAAGCCATGCGCCGATTCCGAGCCATGCGAGCAGCGTGACGAGCACTTGTACGCCGTCAGCCCGCGCCGCGAGCGGCAACCCGAACATGCTCGCAAGCGCACACCCCGCGAGCCAGCCGCTGCGCGCACCGAATACCCGCGTACCGATTGCGGCGACCGCGAACGCGAGTGCGGCGGCCAGCGCCGCGCGCACGAGCCGGGACACGGCGACATCGCGGAACTCCCCACCCGAGGGAAAGAAACGGCGCACCGCGCGGCGCGCGAGCACTTCCGGCGCGAACCCGGCGAGCGGCTTCTCGAAGTACACCTCGTGACCGTAGATCGGCGACAACCACTGGCGACCCTGCGTGGATTCGTACGCGGTGAGCAGGTCGCGAGCCTCGCGTTCGTCCAACGCGTCCACCGAAGCGATCCCCGGCAGCAACGTGAGCGCGATCAGCGCGATCAGCGCGAGCGGGAGCAGGCGTCTCATGAGTCGCGCCGTCTTGGGAAGTTCATCTCAACGTCACAGCATAGTGCACGCGCGCCGGCTCGACACGCGTTCACTCGGATGCGCTCAATGCATGTAGACGAACCGCCGCACGAGCGTGCGGCCCGGCACGACGAGCCGCACGAAGTAGAGCCCCGGATCGAGGATCGTACGCGCCAGGCTCGAGGCGTCCAGCGAATGCCGCCCGGCCGGGAACACACCGTCCGCGAGCACGAGCAGCTCGCGACCCTGCACGTCGTGCACGCCGAGATGGATGCCGCACTCCCGCGGCAACGCGAACCCGAACCTGAGCGACGCGCGCACCGGATTCGGCAACACCGGTGCGAGCGCGAAATCAGTCACGGGTCCGTCGTGGACGCCGGTCGGGCCCGCGATCGAGAACGCCGCGTCGGACAGGTCCTGCGACGAGTTGAGCGCGGCATCGCGCGCCGTGGCGCGTACGAGCGCGTTCGTCGTCGGCGTGCCCGAGACCGTCCAGTTGTACGTGCCCGTGTTCGCGAGCCCGGTCGCAAGCGTCTCGAACGGCCCGCCCGCTCCGCCGCGCGACAATTCGAGGTCCACGCCCGTCACCGCGGCATTGTCGGATGCGGTCCACGTGACCGAGGTGTTCGTGCCCGCCGTCAGCACTTCTCCGCCGTTCGGTGCCGTCAGGGATACGCTGGGCGGCGCGATGTCGAGAAACGTGGACGTCACGGACTTCGCCGCGTCCATCAGCAGATTCTCCGGATTGTTCGTGCTCGCGAGATCGCCACTCCAGGCCGAGAACGCCCAGCCGGCTCCGGGGATCGCCGTGAGCTGCACGTTCGAGCCCTGCGCGTAGCCTGCCTGGTCCGGCGACTTCGTCACACTGCCCGATCCGACGACGGTCACCGTGAGCGAATACGAGAAATCGTTCGCCACGATGAACGAAGTGCCCGGAGTGCTGGCGGAGAGGCCCGTGACCTGCGTGCTGTTCGCCGTTCGCGCGCCCACGCTCAACGCTGACCACGCGGAGCCGTTGTACACACGCGCCTGGAACGCGGCGGGATCGGCTCCGGCGTCGAGGTCGGCGGTCGCGAACTGGAACGTGGCGCTCCACGCGGCGCCTGCGGCGTTCGCGGGCGCCAGCGACCACCGGCGGTTCGCCGAGTGCGCAGGGTCGAGCGTGGAGCTGGCGATTGACGGATGATCGCCGGCAGCCGTGCTGGCGGTGAGGTTGAAGCCCGCGCCGGCGCCCGTGCCGCTCACGGCGATTGGCGCGTACGTCGCCGCGTCACCCACGTCGAGCGAGCCCGAGAACGCTCCGGCCGCAAACGTCTTCACGAGTGTGCCGTTCACCCACCCGGTGCCCTGCGCCGCGCCGCTCGAACTGGACGCCGCGGCGAGGTTCAACGTGCGCGCACCGGTCACGAGCTGGCCGCTCGCGAACGCCAGTGGCCCGACGAGCGACAGGTCCGTCACCAGCGCCACGCCCGTGGGATTGTTGATCTGGAGACCCACATTCGTCGTGCTTCCAAACGTGCCCTGCACGTCCCAGGACTGAGCGGAGGACCCCGACAACGCGTACGTGGGCGTGCCGGACGCGGGGTTGAAGCCCAGCGTGGCGCCCGGCTTCACGTGCACGTCGCCACGGATGAACGCGCCGCCGGCCATGTTCAGGTTGAACGTGCCCTGTGTCACGACGAGGCTGTCGAGCGTCACCGGCGATCCTCCGCTCGGGGACTGCGCGCCACCGTTGTTGTACTCGAAATCGGCGTACGTGCGGCCCGACATCGCCGGCGTGAGGGGTCCATCCAGCCGGTAGCGGCTGCCGGCGAGGAACGTGACCACCGAATTCGGGGCCGTCGCGCCGAACGGATTCGCACCCGCGATGTGCTGGTAGAGCGAGCCGGACTGGAACACGACCGAGTTGAGCGACGTGGTGCCGAACGGATTGCCCGAGAAGCTCACGCCGGCGGTGCACTTGCCACCGTTCAAGTACACGAGCGAGCCGACGTTCGTCGCGATCAGCCGGTGCGCGCCGCCCACGAGATTCGTCGTGCCGGCGATCTCACCGGTGGCGCCAGCGGCGAGCGCGATCGTCACCGCGCTCCCGCCCGTGAGCTGCAGCGTGGAACCCGCCGCGACGCTCAGGTCGGTGCCCGCGTCGCCGCCGACCGTGAGCGTGGCCGAAGCGCTCGCCTGGAGCGAGATGTTCGTGTTGTTCGTGACGAGGATGCGTCCCACCACCTGCGAGGGCACGCTCGATGCGATCGCGGAGGCGGCTCCGTTGTCGAACGTGAGCACGTCGTTCGCGGCGGGCACGGTGCGCGTGGGGGTCCAGTTCGTGGCCGTGGTCCACGCCGCGGTTCCGGTCTGGTTCCAGGTGTAGAAGTGCTGGCCGAAGTTCGCGGCGATGCTCTTGTTCGCGTCCATTACCAAGTTCAGCGGATTCACGCTGCCCGAGGCGTCGCCGGTCCAGAAGTCGAAGTTCCAGCCTCCGGCCGGCGTTGCGGTGAGCTGCACGTTCGTGCCGTGGTCGTACGTCGGCTGGTTCGGGACCGGCGTCACGGTGCCGCTGCCGACGGTGGCAAGCGACAGCGTGTACTGGTTGATCGCGAACGAGGCCGCGATCGTCTGGTTCGCGTGAACGGCGGGGAACGTGTACTGCGTGACGGCGCCCACCGAGACGCTGTTCACGAGCACGTCCAACACGTGGTAGCCCGTGTTCGGCGTGATCGTGAACTGCGGCGTGGCGCCGTCCGCCACGGGCACCGAGCCACTCGGCGCAATGGTGCCGTTGGCACCCGCGGACGCCGTGATCGTCCAGCCTGTGATGGCGAAGTTCGCGTGGCTGGAATCGGAGCCGACGTTGCCCGTGCCGTCGAACGCGCGCACGCGAACGCGAGCGCTGCTCGTGAGCACCACGGGCACGCTCCACGCGAACGTGCCGCTGTTCGCGATCCCCGCTGCGATGCTCGTCGGGAACGTGGCGCCGCCGTCGGTCGAGAGCGCCAGATCCACCGAGGCCACGACGACGTTGTCCGTCGCGGTCCAAGTGATGGCGTGTGACGAGCCCGCGGCCCAGCTCTCGCCGCCTGTCGGCGACGTCACCGTGACCGTCGGCGCCTCGGTGTCCGGTGTACCGAGGATGGTGAACGTCTGCCCGTTGGACGTGCCGCCGCCCGGCGACGGGGTGAACACCGTGATGGTCTTCGTCGCGCCCGCCGCCTGATCCACGGCGGTGATGATCGCCGTGACCTGCAACGGCGAGACGTACGTGGTGGCGCGGTCCAGCCCGTCGATGCGCGCCACGGAGCACGTCGAGAAGTTCGAGCCGTTCACGATGAGCGAGAACTGCGGATCACCGGCGGAACGCGTATTCGGCACGATGGACGTCGTCGCGGGCAGCGGCTTGCTGCTCGCCACGACGAACTGATTCGCGCTCGAAGACTGGGCGTCGGTCATGACGATCTGTACGTCGCTCGCGTTCACTCGGGTCTGCGTCGTGGCGCCTGTGCCAGCCGTGGCGTCCACGTTCGTGCCGCCGGCAAGTGGTGTCGCGACCACGTCGTACGTTCCGGACTCCAAGTAGCCGAAGCTGTATTGGCCGAGCGCGTTCGTGGTGGTGGACGCGACCGTGGTCTCGCCCTGCTTGAGCGCGACGGCGATGCCCGCGATGGGCGAGCGGTCCCCGGTCGTCGCGGCGGAGCCATCGCAGTCCTCGGCCACCGTGCCGAACACCTGGCCATACGAGTACGTGAGCTTGCGGATCCACGTGCCGAATGTGTTCGTACCTTTCGTCCACTGGCCCGCGTACCACGCCACGCTCTGTGACGGCGAGAACTGCGAAGCGTCCTGGTCGATGCCGGTGTAGTCGCCCCAGCGGGACTGCGCCGTGTTCGACACGCCCGCCTTCACGAGCGTGCTGGCCTGGATCGCGGCGTCGTTGCGCCGCTTGCCAGAGACGTAGGCGGACGGGTATTCCGTGCTGCTCGAGCGGTCGAAGCCAAGGAAGATCGTGCCGACGGAGTCCACGGTGACGGCGGGGTAGTAGTAATAGACGTTGTCCGCGCCGAACGTCTCGTCCGTGAGCACGGCACGGTCGCTGAGCCGCATGCGGAACAGGCGGATCGCGGACTCGCTCGAACCACCCCCAATGGCCGCTGCCGTGTGCCACGTGGCCACGAGCACGCCGTTGCGCGTGTAGAAGTCGGTGGGCCGGCAGTCGTTCGTTGCCACGAGCTGGGCCGATCCCAACTGCGGCGCGTCGGGCGGCGGGCTGTAGGAGCTCACGCTGACCAGATTGCCACTGGATAGGGTCGGCGAGGCCGGCGACCCAGTGATCGTGCGATACGCGATGCGCGAACCGCCGCTCGTGCGCACGCACATACAGTGGATCGTGTTGTCGCCCGCGGTGAGGTTGCGCGCAGGCTTGGTCACGAACACGTCATTCAAGTCGCCGCCGGGCGGAGCCGCGTAATTCGCGAAGTCCACGTACGTGAGCGCGGCGCCGCTGTACGCGGCGACGCGGTCGATGACGCGGAACTTCGAGTACTTGTACTGGTTGCTGACGAAGCTGAACTGCTGGCTGCTGAACACGATCTTGTCGTCGGAGATGCCGAGCCCTTGGTAGTCGCCCCAGTTGTTCGTCGGCGTCGAGCCGTCGCGAGCCATGTCGAACGTGTAGAGCCACCAGGCGCCGCGGGCGTCGTTCGTCTTGGAGATGGCCAGATAGAACTTGGAGAGATTGACCGTTCCGGGAGGGAGGGAGTCGTCCTGCGTGAAACAGAGCGCCAGGAACCGGCCACGGAGCGCGTCGTAGTAACACTGCGCATCGGAAATCGCGCCCTCAGCTGTGGGCACGCCGAAGAACGTGGCGCCGCTCGTCTCAACGCGATTCGTGCCGTCCTTGTTCGTGACGGTCACGCTCACGTTGCCGGCGCTGAAGAGGTTGAGCGGGCCGCCCGCCGCCGTGGGCTCCGACGGCATGAAGCCACCCTGCGTGATGCCCTCGAAGCCCGTGCCGAGCGTGGGTGCGAGCGGATCGGACGAGCCCTTGCCCGCGTCGGGTGCCGGCGTCGTGTCGAGCGTGAACGTCCGGAACGACGTCGCCGGAATCACCGGAGGGTGCGTTTTCAACTCCCGGAGCCGCTCCTCGTACTCCTCCCACTCCTTCCCCTCACGGTCCACGACAGGAAGGTGCTCGCTCGGCGGACGCACGGGCAGATCGCTGAACCGGAACGAGCGCGGCGCCACGCGCTGCGAGGAGATGAGCCGGTTGCCGGCAGGGCGTACGCCGGACGGGTCGGACTGGGCCCGGGCGGGAAGTGGGACGGCAAGCGCCAGGAGGCTGGTGAGGGCGGCGATGCGGAGCGACCGGTCCATGAGGGTTCCCGGGTGGCAAGGAGTGAGC
>JAHFBW010000340.1 GCA_023249845.1 Candidatus Eiseniibacteriota bacterium | reverse complement strand
GCCGGACGCCACCGGCCGGAACCTCGTGGGCAAGATCCTCGCCCACGTGGAGGACAAGGGCTTCCGGTTGGTCGAGGCGCGCTACACGCGCCTGACGCGCGAGCAGTGCCACGAGTTCTACAGCGAGCACGTCGGCAAGGGGTTCTTTCCCGAGCTCATCGACTTCATGACCTCGGGACCCGTCATGCTCTGCTGCCTCGAGCGCGAGGCCGCGGTGGCCACGCTGCGCGAGGTGATCGGTGCCACCGACCCGGCACAGGCCGCCGAGGGCACCGTCCGCAGGCTCTATGCGGAATCCAAGGGGCGGAACTCGGTGCACGGCTCGGACAGCCAGGCCTCGGCCGAGCGCGAGGTGAAGCTGTTCTTCGGCGTCGCCGCGCTCACGCACTGAGCCACGGCCCGAAGCCGAACGCCCGGCCATTGCGCGCGAGAAGTGCCCGCCGGGCGCGCTCGGAAGCGTTTTCGGGTGGTCTCGGGCCTCGGGTGGACGCTCGCGAACGGCGTATGCTAGTTTTCGCCCGTTTCAGGGGGACGGCCTCGGGCCGTCCCATGTGCATATGACCGGATTCGTACTCGACATCGGCACGGTTCGCGCAGGCTTGGACCGGGTCGAACTCGAGGGCGCGGCAGCCGACGTCGGACTCTCGCAACCCGAATGGCGCGAACAGGTTCGCGGCTCGTTCACGGTCGAGCGGTCGGGCGAACGGGTGTCGGTGCGGGGCTCCGTGCAGTCGCGGACCCACCTCGAATGTGTGCGCTGCCTGCGGGAGTTCACGCTCCCGCTCGAAGCGCCGATCGTGGTGTATGCGGAACGCTCCGGTTCGACGTCGCGCGAGGAGCAGGAAGCACTCGAGCGCGACGATTTCATGTTGTTTCACGATGGCCGGCGGCTGGACCTGCGCGACCCGGTTCGCGAGGCGCTGCTGCTGGAGATGCCGATCACTCCCGTGTGTCGGGAGGACTGTCCGGGCCTGTGCCCGAAGTGTGGTGCCGATCTGGCGCTCGGGGAGCACGACTGCCCCCGAGGCTGAGACTCCGGTCCCACGCTCGGGGCTCCGGTCTGGAACCAGGAGGTAGGAAAGCATGGCGGTTCCCAAGCGACGTCACTCACACACGCGCGGCAAGAAGCGGCGCACGCACTGGAAGCTCGGTAAGCCGGGCCTGTCGAGCTGCGCGCACTGCGGCGCTCCACGCCTGCCGCACCGCATCTGCGCCAGCTGCGGGTACTACAAAGGCGAGGAGATCGTCACGCCGCGCGAAGTGTGACCGGGGGCCGTCCATGACGGCCCGCGCAGCGCGGGAGCATGGCCGGCGCCGGTACGCGGCGGACGACCCACATGACCTCCATCCCGCGCATCGGGATTGATGCGATGGGAGGCGACTTCGGCCCGGGACCCGTGGCCGACGGCGCCGCGCTCGCGCTCCGCGAGTGGCCGGGCCGATTCCGCCTCACGCTGGTCGGGGACGAGGCCGAGATCCGCGCCGCCTTGAAGCGCGCCCACGTGGATAGCGCGCTCGTGGAGATCGTGCACGCCGCCGAGAAGGTGGACATGGGCGCCAAGGCCACGCGAGCCGCGCGCAAGTCGGGGACGTCGCTCGGCGTGCTCACCCAGCTTCACAAGGAGCACAGGCTCGACGGCATCTTCAGTGCCGGCAACACCGGCGCCGTCGTGGCCACGGCGCTGCTCGGGCTCGGGCGGCTGGAGGGCGTCTCGCGCCCCGCGCTCGCCGCGTTCTTCCCGAACACCGGGCACGGCACCGTCGTGCTGGACGTCGGGGCGAACGCCGAAGTGAAGCCTGCGTGGCTCGTCCAGTTCGCCCACATGGGCTCGTGCATGGCCCGCTACCTCCTGGGCCACGAGAACCCCCGCATCGGGCTGCTCTCGATCGGCGAAGAGGAGAGCAAGGGCAACCAGCTCGTGCAAGAGTCCTTGCCACTCGTGAAGGCGGCGCGGCATCTCAACTTCATCGGTCCCGTGGAGGGCCGCGACCTGTTCAAGGGCACCTGCGACGTGATCGTGACCGATGGCTTCACCGGCAACGTGCTGCTCAAGACGGCCGAGAGCGCCGCGTCGTTCCTGGGCCGCTCCGTTCGTGATGAGGTCAAGAAGGACCCGCTCGCGCTGTTCGGGGCGCTGTTCATGCGCGGCGCGCTCCACCGGCTGCGTTCGCGCATCGACTGGCAGGAATACGGCGCCGCCCCACTGCTGGGCGTGAACGGCGTATGTTTCATCGGACACGGGTCCAGCGGGGCCCGCGCGTTCCGCAGCGCCATCCACACGCTCACCACGTTCGTGGAGCAGCGTGTCAACGAACACATCCGCGAGGAGATCCAGTCCGACCATGACTCGGCGGCCTGACGGTATCCGCGGCACGACCATCACCGGCACGGGCATGTACGTGCCGGATCGCGTGCTCACGAACGACGACCTGTCGCGGCTCGTGGACACGTCCGACGAGTGGATCGTCGAGCGCACCGGCATCCGCGAGCGGCGGATCGCGGCACCCGACCAGGCGTCGAGCGATCTCGCGTTGATCGCGAGCCGTCGCGCGCTCGCCATGGCCGGCGTGGATCCCGCCGACGTGGACCACATCATGGTCGCGACGACGACACCCGACCGCATCCTGCCGTCGTGCGCGTGCACACTCCAGCAGAAGTTGGGCGGCACGCGCGCCGCGGCCTACGACATGTTCGCGGCATGCACGGGATTCGTGTTCGGCATGGGGATCGCGCGCGGACTCGTGGGCTCGGGCATCGCCGACACCGTGCTGGTCGTGGGCGTCGAGACGCTGTCGCGCATCGTGGACTACACCGACCGCAACACCTGCGTGTTGTTCGGCGACGGAGCCGGCGCTGCGGTGCTGCAGGCGTGTGACACCGGCGTCGGCGTCCATGCCGTGGACATGCACAGCGACGGCGAGCTGGGCGAGGTGCTCGAGGTGCCGGCGGGCATCTCGCGCAATCCCGCGAGCGACGACACCGTGGCGGGGCGCGAACACTTCATCCGCATGCAGGGGAAGAAGCTCTACCCGTTCGCGGTGCGCAGCATGGCCGAAGCGACGCAGCGCTGCGCCGAACAGGCCGGCTGGGACCCGAGCGAGATCGACCTGCTGATCCCGCACCAGGCGAACCTGCGCATCATCGAGGCGGTGCGCGAGCGGCTCGGCCTGCCGGCCGAGAAGGTGTACGTGAATATCGACCGCTACGGGAACACGTCGTCGGCTTCGATCCCGATCGCGCTCGACGAGTGCGTACGCGGCGGGCGACTGAAGCCCGGCGACAAGCTGGGCCTGGCTGCGTTCGGCGGTGGCGCCACCTGGGGCGCGACCGTGATGACGTGGACGCTGCCGCTCGAGCGCGCGCGCCGCGCCGCGGCCGCGCCCGGTGCCGTCAAGGCGACGGTCTCGTGAAGCTGGCGTTCCTGTTCCCAGGCCAGGGCGCGCAGGCC
>JAHFBW010000339.1 GCA_023249845.1 Candidatus Eiseniibacteriota bacterium | reverse complement strand
CGGGAACGCCGGGCACCCGCTGATGCTCGCGTTCGCGCTGTCCATGATCACCATCCTGTTCGCCTACGACGGCTGGACGGATTCCACCTACGTCGCCGGCGAGGTGCTGAACCCGCAGCGCAACATGCCCATCGCCATCCTCGGCGGCACGTGGCTCGTGGTCGTCGTGTACGTGCTCACCAACTTCGCCTACTACCACGTGCTCACGCCCAACGAGGTCGCGAGCTACCCGGCCGTGGGCTCGGAGACGGTGCACCGGCTGCTCGGCGACTGGGGCGCCCGCGGGCTCGCGGTGCTGGTGGCGGTGTCCACGTTCGGCACCACGAACGGCGCCATCCTGACCGGCCCGCGCGTCACGCAGGCGATGGCGGCGGACGGCATGCTGTGGAAGCCGCTCGGGGCGCTGCACCGCAAACGCGAATCGCCGGCGCTGGCGCTGTGGGTTCAGGCTCTGCTGTCGTGCGTATGGCTGTGGTTCGCGAACGGGTTCGACGACGTGTCGGGCTGGTTCGTCACCACGTCGTGGCTGTTCTACGGCGTCACCACGGCCACCATCTTCACGCAGCGCGCACGCGAGAAGCGCGGCGAGCAGGCCGAGACGAGCTATCGCACGCCGCTCTACCCGGTCACGCCCATCGTGTTCCTGGTCGTCACCGGCGTCATCATCTGGAGCGACTTCTCCAACAGCGGCGCGATCCCGCATACCATCATCCCGCGCGCCATGGCCGGCGTGATCATCGCGGCGACGGGATTCCCGGTCTATTACCTGTGGCGAGCGGGCAAGCGTGCCTGAGACCAGCGCGAGCGGCGGCGCCTACTACCTGGATCCGGAGCTCTACGACGCCATCTACGCCGACGTGGTCGCCGACATCGCACCGCACGTGGCGCTCGTGCGCGGCGCCGGAGGCGCCGCCCTGGAACTGTGCTGCGGCAACGGCCGGCTGCTGATCCCCACGCTCGAGGCCGGACTGGCCTGTGACGGGCTCGACTACGACCCCAACATGCTCGCGAGTCTGCGCGCCAAGCTCGCCGCGCGCGGCCTGCGCACCACCGTGCTGCAGGCCGACATGCGAGACTTCTCGCCGCGCGAGCGCTACGCGCTCATCGCCATCCCGTTCAATTCGTTCCTGCACAACCTCACGCAGGGCGACCAGCTCGCGACCTTGCGCTGCTGCCGCCATCACCTCGCACCCGGGGGGCGGGTGGTGATCACCGCGTTCCACCCGAGCGCCGAGAAGCTGCTCGAGTGGTCCGGCGTCGAGAAGTTCTCGCGGGAGCTGCCGTGGCGGGACGGGCTCGTCCGCATCTGGGACCGGGCCGACGACGACCGCGTCGAGCAGATCCGCCGCATGACGCGCCGCATCGAGTTCACCGACGCCCACGGCAAGGTAACGCGCCGGGAGAGCATGAAGTTCGATTTGCGCTATATCTACAAGCCCGAGATGGAGCTGCTATTGAACGTTGCCGGCTTCCCGCGTTACGAGGCGCGGCCGGCGTTCGCGGACTACCGTGATGCCTCGTCACTCGCCGGCGACCGCCCGCTGCAGGAAGGCGACAATGTCGCCTGGACCGCGTGGGGAGATTGAGATGAGCGAGCGCGGTCCTGGAGCGCCCTTCGGCATCGGCGGCACGGGCTCAGGCGCCGCCCGCGGCCCGAGCAGTTCGCGGCCCGGCGCCAAGGAGGGCCGCCGCTGGCTCGATCCGGCGATCGTGGCGCGGCTCACGCACCTGGATGTGCGCGCGCGGTTGGTGGTCGAGGGCTTCATCGCCGGCATGCACCGCTCGCCGTTTCACGGCTTCTCGGTCGAGTTCGCTGAGCATCGCCCGTACATGCCGGGCGATCCGTTGAAGAACCTCGACTGGAAGGTGTTCGCCAAGAGCGACCGCTACCTGGTGAAGCAGTACACCGAAGAGACCAATCTGCGAGCCCACCTGCTGCTCGATCTCTCGGGCTCGATGGGCTTCCGCTCGTCGCGCGCGTCGCTCTCCAAGCTCGAGTACGCGCGCTCGCTGGCCGCGGCGCTCGCGTACCTGATGATCGGCCAGCAGGACGCGGTCGGGACCATGCTGTTCGCCGACCACCCGCTCGAGTACGTGCCGCCGCGCTCGGTGCGCTCGCACCTGGACGTGGTCCTGAAGAGCCTGTCGCACGGCGAGCCCGCGGGGCGCACGCGGCTCGGGCCGGCGCTGCACGAACTCGCCGAACGCATCAAGCGGCGGGGGCTGGTGGTGCTGCTCTCGGACCTGCTCGACACGCCGTCCGAGGTGCTGTCGGGGCTGCAGCACTTCCGGCACCGGCACCACGAGGTGATCGTGTTCCACGTGCTGGACCCGGACGAGATCGAGTTCCCCTACACGGACGCCTCGACGTTCGTCGACATGGAGACCGGCGCGCAGTTGACGACTGAGCCGTGGGAGATCGCGGCCCGCTACCGCGAGCAACTCGAGGCATGGCGGGGGAACTACGCGCGTTCCTGCCGCGAGCAACGCATCGACTACGTGCCGCTCGACACGCGCACACCGTTCGACCGTGCCCTGCTGGCCTACCTCGAGAAGCGGGCCACGCTGCTGTGATCGTCCGCTCGCTCGCCGTGCTCATCTTCGCCGCCGGCGCGGCCGCGCTCCTGGCCGGCCTCGCGCTGCTCGGGCGCGCGCCCGGACTGCCCGAGCCGACGCGCCACCTGCGCCGGATGAAGGACCGCCTCGACCCGCCGACCCGCGTGCTCGACTACACCATGGCCGACTTCGCAGCACTTCCGCACCACATCTCGCTGGCCACGCGCGGCGCGCTGGAAACGCGCGGGGTTCGAGCCTCCGGCTGGGTCCAGCGCATCGTGCTCTCGGGCGACGGCGATCTGCACCTGGAGCTGGCCGAGAACCAGCGCCACCTCGGCGAGCGGGATACGGCGTACGTGGTGGCCGAGATCACGCCGCCGTGGCGCGAGCAATCGCAGGGCTGGTCGTACGAATCGTTGCTGGTCGCATTCCGTCCCAACCGGGGCGGGCGCGCGCCATGGGAAGCCGGCCCGCGCCACGTGCGGCTCACCGGCTGGCTGATGCTGGACCATGTCTACGACAAGCCGGTGAGCACGTGGCTGCAACTGCGTGGCGCGCCCCGGCGCACGGGCTGGGAGATGCACCCGGTCACACGCATCGAGCTGTGGGACGACGCCACGAGTCGCTGGCAGGAGTTGCGGCGATGAGGGCGGGCGCGTGAACTTCTTGAACCCGCTGTTCCTGTTCGGGCTCGGTGCCGCCGCCATCCCGGTGCTGATCCACCTGTTCACGCGCCGCAAGCCGCACGAGGTGCGCTTCCCCTCGCTCGAGTTCCTGGCCGAAGTGAACCAGAGCGAGATCCGCCGGCTGCGCTTGAAGCAGTGGCTGCTGCTGCTGCTGCGCACGCTGGCGGTGGCCTTGCTGGCACTGGCCATGTCACGCCCGTCGCTCCAGGG
>JAHFBW010000338.1 GCA_023249845.1 Candidatus Eiseniibacteriota bacterium | reverse complement strand
CGTGGCCGCGGCGCGCAGCGCGCGCGCGAGCGGCAGCGTCCAGGTCATGACCGAGGCGCCCCATGTGGCGCCGCCGCCGAACGCCGCCAGGCCGAGCTTGTCGCCCGGCTTCAGCCGGCCCGCGCGCACGCACTCGTCGAGCGCGATCGGGATCGACGCCGAGGACGTGTTCCCGTAGCGGTCGATGTTCACGTACACCTTCTCTGCCGGCAGCTCGAGGCGTTCGCGCACGGCCTCGATGATGCGCAGGTTGGCCTGGTGCGGGATCAAGAGGTCGATCTCGGATGGGTCCCAGCCGGCGGTCTCGACGCAGCGGCGCGTGGCCTCCTCCATGCTGCGAACCGCGAACGGATAGAGCTTCTTGCCCTGCATGCGGATGAAATGTTCCTTCGCGGCCACGGTGTGGTCGCTGGCGGGATTGCGCGAGATGCCGGCGGGCACCTCGAGCACCTCGCCCAGCTCGCCATCCGAATGCATGTCGACCGCGTGCAGCCCCGCGCCCGGCTCGCTTGGCTCGAGCAGTACGGCGCCGGCGCCGTCGCCGAACAACACGCAGGTGTTGCGGTCGGTGTAGTCCACGATGCGCGACAGCGTCTCGACGCCCACGACGAGGATGCGTTCCGCGAGCCCTGCGCCGATGAGCCCGCGCGCGATCCCCAGCCCGAACACGAACCCGGTGCAGGCCGCGAACATGTCGTAGGCGGCGGCGCGCGTGGCGCCGAGCTGCTTCTGCACCGTGCACGCGCACGAGGGCAGGATGCGGTCCGGCGTCGTGGTGGCGAGGATCAAGTGGTCGACGTCGGCGGGGTCCACGTCGGCCATGGCCAGCGCCCGCTGGCACGCGATCAACGCCAGGTCGCTCGACGCCTGGTCGGGCGCGGCGATGCGGCGCTCGCGGATGCCCGTGCGCTCGACGATCCATTCGTCGGAGGTGTCCACGATCTTCATCAGGTCGGCGTTCGTGAGCACGCGGTCGGGCACGTACATGCCCGTCCCGGTGATGGTCGTGCCGCGGATGCCTTCAGGCCGCCGAGTCATGATCGGACTGGATCTCCTCGCGGATGTGCTCGTTGACCTTCTGTTCGACAAATGTCGTGAGCGTGTGGATCGCGCTGCGAAACGCGCGCGGTCCGCTCGAACCGTGGCCGATGAAGCACACGCCGTTCACGCCCAGCAGCGGCGCGGCGCCGTATTCCTGCCAGTCGATGCGCGTGCGCAGCCGCGCCAGCGCGCCTCGCATGAACAGCGCGCCGAACATCGCCAGCGGGTCGCGCTTGACCTCCTCGCGCACGGAGCGGCCGAGGAACGAGGCGGCGCTCTCGGCGGTCTTGAGCAGCACGTTGCCGGTGAAGCCATCGGTCACGATCACGTCGCAGGTGCCCTTGAACAGGTCGCGCCCCTCGACGGGTCCGATGAAGTTGAGATGCCGCGCCGACTTCAGGAGCGGCAGCACCTCCTGCACCAGCTGGTTGCCCTTGCTCTCCTCCTCGCCGATCGACAGCAGCCCGACGCGCGGGTTCTCGTGCCCGAGCAGGTAGCGCGCGAAACACGTGCCCATGTGCGCGAACTGCACCAGCCAGGGAGCCTTGACCTCGGCATTGGCGCCGACGTCGAGCACCACCGTGCCGCGGCCGGTGTTGGGAAAGAACGCGGCCAGCGCCGGGCGCGACACGCCCTCGATGCGCCCGAGCCCGAGCAACGCGCTCGCCACCACCGCGCCGGTGTTGCCGGCGCTGAAGATGCCGTCGAGCTGGCCCGCCTTGTGGCGCTGCGTGAGCACGCCGAGCGACGTACCCGCCTTGCGCGCGGACACGACGGCCTTGGCGCCCATGTCCACCTTCTCGGCGGCATGGACCACGTCGACCAGCGAGGCGTCTATCTTCACGCGCCTCAACGCCGCGTGAATCTCGGCCTCGTCGCCGACCAGTGTGAGGCGGAAGCGGCCGGGCCACTCGCGGAGCGCGAGCGCCGCGCCCTCGGCCACGGGATTCGGGCCGAAGTCGCCTCCCATCGCATCAATCCCGATGCGCGGGACAGGGGTCATGAGGGTCGTCCGCCGCTATGCTTCGCGCGGCGGAACGATCTCTTCGCCCTTGTAGAATCCACAGCTCGCGCAGATGCGGTGCGGGAGCCGCGGGGCGCCGCAGTGCCCGCAGTTCGTGAGCCCCGGCGCGCGGAGCTTCCAGTGCGTGCGCCGCTTCTTGCCGCGCGTGTGTGAGTGACGTCGCTTGGGAACCGCCATGACGCAGAACCTCCTGAGAGCCTGTTTGCAGACTTTTGGGGCGCCAGGCTCAAGCCCCGAGTGCGGCCGCTGCTGTCAGGGGCTGCAGCCGCACGGCCCCAGCGACAACTCGGCACCACACTTCGGGCACAAGCCCGGACAGTCCTCCCGACACACGGGAGTGATCGGCAACTCCAGCAGCATGAGCTCGCGCACCGTCTCGCGCAGGTCCAGCCGCCGGCCATCGTGGAACAACATGTAATCGTCGCGCTCGAGCTGTTCCTGCTCTTCGCGTGACGTGGAACCGGTGCGCTCCGCGTACAACACCATCGGCGCTTCGAGCGGGAGATCGAACTCCCGCAGGCAGCGCACGCACTCGAGGTGGACCCGGGACAGGACGGTGCCCCGCACGGACACCCGATCGCCCGACCTCTCGACCACGAACGAGCCGCGAACCTGTTCGCGCCATTCGGGTTGCGTAAGTCCAATATCGGCCGCAGGGCTCTCGACCTCCACCCGGTCCATGACCGGGCGGAGCGTACCGAGATCGAGAACGAATCCGGTCATACGAACATGGGACGGCCTCGGGCCGCCCCCGTGAAACGCGGAAAAACTAGCATAGGGCCTTTGGTACCGTCCACCCTGCCTGATTTCTGCGCCGGCGGACCGCTCCTGACGCCCCCATTCTCCCGCAGGTGAACCTAGTGAGCCAGTGCGGCGACGCCGAAGAACAATTTCACCTCGCGCTCGGCCGAGGCGAGGCTGTCCGACGCGTGCACCGAGTTGCGACCCTTGGATTCGGCGTACAGCTTGCGGATCGTGCCCTCTGCGGCCAGCGCCGGGTCGGTCGCGCCGATCACCTCGCGCAGCGTGGCCACCGCGGCCTCGCGCTCGAGGCAGCACAGCATGACCGGGCCCGAGGTCATGAAGTCCACCAGCTCGGGGAAGAAGCTCTTGCCGAGGTGCTCGGCGTAGAACTCGTTGCACTGTTCGCGCGTGATGCGCGTGTAGCGAGCTTCGATGAGCTTGAAGCCCTTGTCCTCGACGTGGGCGAGGATCCTGCCCACGAGCTTCCGGCCGGCGGCGTCCGGCTTGATGATGAACAGGGTGCGTTCGACGGCCACGGTGTGAGCCTCCTTGACGGCCGCCGCGACGGGGCGTCCGGGACGATGTGCGTGGGGTGCAGACCTGCCCCGATTCAGAGGGCCGGATGGAGATTACTTCTTATTTCGGGCGGGCGCCTTGG
>JAHFBW010000337.1 GCA_023249845.1 Candidatus Eiseniibacteriota bacterium | reverse complement strand
CGCCACGAGCAGCGAGACGACCATGAGCAGCTGCATGAGGAGGATCCAGAATCGTTTTCGTCCGAAGCGCGACACTGTGAGCGTGTCGACGATGGGCCCGGCCGCCCACTTGAACGCCCAAGGCAAGTAGAACGAGCCCATGAACGCGCCGATCTCGGCAGGACCTACACCATGCCGGCGCATCTGCGTCGCGACCGCGATGGCGGTGAAGCCGAGCGGGATGCCCTCCGTCATATAAAGGAGGAAGAACGCGGCCATGCGGCCGGGCTTCGTGGCGAGCAGGTTGGGTCCGCTCATTCGCGACACCTTGCACACCGGCTAGAGGCGCGTCAACCGCTCGTGGCCGAGCGCGCCCGCAGTTCCTCCCGGCGTTCGACCGCGTCGCGCGTGAACGCCACGAACGCCGTGAGTAGCTTCTGGAACTGGTCGCGTGTGCGCGGGTCGGCGAGCGAGCCATCGGGCGCGAGCGCAGTGCCACCGTTGGACAGATGGAACTCGGGACGGTGGAGCCATCGCGCACCGAGGATCGTGAGCACGGGCAGCCACTCGACCCCTTCGGGGAGCATCGAGGGCACGTTTCGCAACAGCGCGGTGTTGTAGGAGCCGCGACGAAGGCTTCCGATGATACCGAGGATCCGGAGCGGGGTGAGCACGTACTCCTCCTCTTGAGGAGCGGGGGATCCGCGCGGCTCGCGGTTCGGACACTACGATCGAGCCGGCCCCGCGTGAGCACGCGTGGCTTCGTGCCGTCGGCTGGCGACTTCGCGCCCGGGCCCGCTACATTAGCGGGGACCGCACGCGCGCGCTCGTACCGCTCACGACGCTCACCCGGAGCCCCGCATGACCAAGGGACGCCTCGAAGCCTTCAGCGACGGTGTGATCGCCATCATCATCACGATCATGGTGCTCGAGCTCCACCAGCCGCACGGCGTGGACTTCACCTCGCTGTGGGAGATCCGCACGAAGTTCATGAGCTACGTCCTGAGCTTCGTGTTCCTCGGCATCTACTGGAACAATCACCATCATCTGCTGCAGGCGGTGCGCCACGTGGACGGCCGCATCTTGTGGGCGAACATGCACCTCCTGTTCTGGCTCACACTCGTGCCGTTCACCACCGCGTGGGTCGGGACCGCCGGGTTCGCGCCCACGCCGGTGGCGGTCTACGGCATCGTGCTGCTGCTGAGCGGGATCGCGTACTACATCCTTGCCCGCGCGCTCGTGACGCGGCACGGCGGCGAGTCCCCGATCGCTCGCGCGATCGGCGAAGACGTGAAGGGGAAGCTCTCGATCGTGCTCTACGCGCTGGCGATCGCCGTGGCGTTCCCGATGCCGTTGCTCGCGTGCCTGATCTACCTGGGAGTGGCGGTGATGTGGCTCGTGCCTGACCGGCGCATCGAGAGGATCCTGACGGAGTAGGCCACGAGCCTGCCGCGTCGGAATCCCACCGTGTCCCGCGCCGAACGTCCGGCTCGCGCGTCCCGCACTCCGACCCGTCCCAAGCCGGCCGCGGCCCCGGTACCGTCCCCGCGACCGCCGCTCATGCGCGAACCATGGGTGTGGGCGGCACTGTCCGTGGTGGCGCTGCTCGTCGCGCGAGCCTGGGGCGCACCGTTCGGTGAGCCCGTCGCGGACGACTTCGACCACCTGCACCACGTGCTGTTCAGCCGCGATCGTTCGTGGTGGGGTGGGGGAGGCTCGTCGTCGTTCTGGCGGCCGCTCGCCTACCAGGGCTACTACGGGCTCCTTTCGAGCGTGATCCTCAGCCATCCGGCGTGGATCACGGCGCTGCACCTGGGGCTCGTCACGCTCTGCGTGGTGCTCGTCTTCGACATCGCGCGGCGCCACGTCACGCCGCCTCTCGCCGTCATCGCGGCGACGTTTCCGTGGCTCGTGGAATCCGCGCGCGCGCTCGTGATGGTGCCCGTCCATTTCGTGGACCTGGGGTTGGTGACGTTCTCGGTGCTCGCGTGGCGCGCCGCCGAAGCGGGTCGCCTGCTGCCGTCGCTCGTGGCCCTTCTCGCGGCGTTCCTGTGCAAAGAGAGCGCGATCGCCACCGCGGTCGCATTGCCGTGGCTCGCGCGCGTGAATCCGGGCAGGAGTCGCAGGCCATGGGTCCTGGGCGTCACCGCCGTGGCGATGGCCTGGGGCGTGGCCTACGTGGTCGCGCGCTCGCGCTTCGCGCTGACCTTGCCGCACGGCCTCGAGACCGGGCTCTCGCCCGCGCTTTTCCTACAGTGGGAACGCTACGCATGGGCGATCGCCGGCACGTTGCGCGCGCTCGTGAGCCTGCCCATGCGGGCGGCGCCGTACGAACCCGTGGTGGTGATCGCGACGCTGCTCGTCGGCGGCGCTGCGGCAGTGTCGTTCGCGACCAGCGCTGCGGCGCGCGCGCGCCTCTCGAGCGCGCGCGCGCCGATCGGCATCGGGCTCGCGTGGGGTGCACTCGCCTCGGCCACGCTCCTCACGGTGTATCCCGTGTGGTCGCCGGAGCGCGTGGTGTTCGCCGCCCTGGGCCCCGGCCTCGCGGTCACAGCGCTCCTCGCGGCCGCTCATCCGGCGCTGCCGGTCGTGCTGCTGGTGCTGCGCGTCGTCACGTTCGCCGCGGCGCCCGCGGCGCCAGCGCGCGTGACGCTCTCGCCCCCGGAACGCGGCGCGTTCGTGGACTTCGAACGCCTGGCGCGCCTCCAGCGCCTGATGGTCGAGGCACGCACGACGCTGCGGCGGGAGTTCCCTTCGCTACCGCATGACGCGGGCGTGGCCATGCTGCACCCGCCGTTCATGGCCGACTACGCCGCGGGCGACAAGGCGCTCCAGGTGTGGTACCGCGACAGCACACTTCGCTGGCTCCGCTGGGAACGCATGGCAGCGGCTGACGGGCGCACGGCGCACGGAGCGCTCGAGTTCCAGGCAGACGCCACGCCGCCGTTTCGGCGCATCGAACCCGAGGCGCTCCGGCTCCTGTTCGTGGCGGGCGGGCTCGAGCGTGAGAGCCGATACCAGGCCGCCGTGGACACGCTCGTGCGCGCCGATTCCGTGCAGCGGGACCGCGAAGCGCATCATCTGCTCGGCCGCATCATCGGTCTCGAGGCCTGGTGCCTGGGCGGGGTCGGGCGTGTCGAGCAAGCAGAGAGCCTTGCCCGCCAGAGCCTCGCCATCGCACCCGAGAACGCCGACGGCCACTTGACGATGTGCGCGATCTTGAACGGACGCGGTGAATGGACCGCGTCGCTCCGGCACCTGGACACGCTCGAGGCTTGGTATCCCGGCTATCCCGCCGCCGTCGAGATGCGAAAGGGCATCCTCGTGCGCATGAACGAGCACGGCATCGAGGTCGGCCACACGGCGCCGCGCCGGCCGTGAACGAAGCCAGTGGGGACTATTCATGAGCTGCTGCTGCGAACACGCCCAGACCGCACCATCCGGCGTCGCGGAGCCCGGTCGCTCCTCGACGTGTCGTCCAGACACGACTGCGTCGCGACCGGGCTCTGCTC
>JAHFBW010000336.1 GCA_023249845.1 Candidatus Eiseniibacteriota bacterium | reverse complement strand
CACACGCGACGCCTCGATCACCAACGCGATGTCGGCTTCCAGGTCGAGCGCGCGATCGGCCTCGCGCAGGGCCTCGGCCGCATGCCCGGCCCCCGCGAGGTGAGTGAAACGCCGGGAAGGCCCGAACCCGCCCAGCGCGAGCGCCGCGCGATGAAGCGAAGCGCGTGGTTCCGGTTCGAGACCGACAAGGACCGAGCGCGCGAGCCCAGGAGGATGCAGGCTCACGCGACCCGACTCGTCGCGCGCGATGAGACCCGCTCCCTCGAGCGCGGCGAGCGCGCCCGGCGTGGCACGCGGCTCCAACGCGGCGAGCTCCAACTCCGCGATCGGCGCGGCCCACACGGCGAGCGCGGCCGCCGCGGCGACCGTGCCCGGGCCCAGCGATGCCAGCTTCGTGAGGCAGGCCTGCTCGAAGTCGGCGGGCAGCGTGAGTCGTTCGAGTCGTTCCCGGTCGAGCGCGATGCCGGTCGCGCCCTCCACGATCGCGCCAGCCTCCGCGGCGGCTCGCAGCGTCTCGATCGCGAGTCCCGGGTGACCCCCGACGCGTTTCCATAATGCTTCGAGCAGCTCCGGCGGCGGAGCCGCGTGCAGTCGGGCACGTACGAGGCCTTCCATCGCGGCGCGGTCCAGAGGCTCGAGCGAGAGATGGTCCGCGTGGCCCGACTCGAGGAGCAACCGGTCTTCTTCGGCCATGCGGCCGCTCGCCGTGGGAAGCGACCACAGCCAGCGCAGCACGCCTCCCGCGCGGTGCAGCGCCAATCGGCGCATGAGCGCGCGCGAGTGCGCGTCCAATCGATCCGCGTCGTCGACGCACGCCACCACGAGACGGCCCCTGTCACGCACCGCGGACGCCCAGCGCAGCACAGCGTCCTCGTACGCAAGCACCTCCGCACCAAGCGGCGTGGAGTCATCCAGTCGCGCGAGCAGGGAGGCGCTGCGCTCGTCCGTGAGCGCTCCGGACCTCGCCTCGAGTGCCAACCGGCGAAGCAGCACACGGATCACCTCGCCCGGCGCGGCTCCCGCGGTGGAGAGCGAGACGATCGCATGGCCCGTGAGCGTGGCGCGTACCCCGAACTCGCTGAGAACGGCGCTGCGGCCCATTCCCGGTTCGCCCAGGAGCAGGAACATGGGCGGGCCCTCCGGCGCGAGTGCCAACCAGCGCTCGAGTCGCGCAAGCTCCTGCTGCCGGCCCACGAGGATCGCGGTGCGAAGCCGCTCGGTGAGGGAGCGATGCGCGGCAGGATGGAGCCGCTCGAGCTCGAGGCGAACCTCGCGAGCGTCCGCGGGGCGCGCGGATGCGTCTGGCGAGAGCAATCGCAGGACAAGTCGTGCGAGCGGCTCGGGGACGGCGGACTCCTCGAGTGCCAGCGCCACATCGGTGCGTGGCTGCGGAGGCCGCGCGCGCGTTCCAGCGGTGGGTGCCGCGCAACCCAGGGCGAGCGCGTAGAGCGTGGCGCCGAAACCGTAGAGATCCGAGGCGATCGAGGGCGGCGCGCCCGCCACCAGTTCGGGCGCCGCGAAACCCGGGGTGCCGCGATGCCCCTTGCCCTCGCCCCCCAGCAGCGCCGCGAGTCCGAGGTCCACGACACGCACGTCGGCCAGCGGGCCGCCCGTGGAGGGATGGCGTACGACAAGCACGTTCGAAGGCTTCAGGTCGCCATGGACCACACCCGCGGCGTGCAGCCCCTCGAGCGCGTGCGCCAGATGCGCGGCGCAGGCGTAGAACGCCGGCCAGTCCCCGGGTCCCAGTGCCTGGTCGGCGGCCACGCCGGGGACGTACTCCATGGTGTAGAACGGCGTGCCATCGGGCGCAAATCCGAGCTCGTGCACTGCGACGATGGAGGGATGGCGGATGCGTGCGAGCACTTCGAATTCGCGACGAAGCGAGTTGTGCTCCGATCGCGGCAGGTTCGCCTCGAGCCGCTTGATCGCGCACTCGGCGCCATTCGTGCGGTCGAGCGCGAGCCACACGTTTCCCATGCCGCCCCGACCGAGCGGGCGCAACAGCGTGAATCGACCGGCGAAACGTTCCATCCCCGGGCATCCCTCCGCGGCGGCACGTCAGGGCTCGGCGTGGGTCGCGTGGCGGCATCGTAACGCGCCCGCCCCGCGCTCGGGAAGTGTCCGTGCGGGGCGCCAGCGTCACGTCCCAGGAGTCGCTTGTCACCAAGGGCGTCGATGCGCCCGATCCTGCAAGGCGCGACGACGAAGTCGTATCACGCAGATACGTCGAGGAGGAGTAACGCAGCAGGGCGGGTGCAGCGGCGTCCGACTGACAAGCGACTCCTGGGACGTGACGCTAGCCGTGGCGCGTGTAGCGGAGCGCGAACGCGAGCATGTCGTCTGTCGGGACCGCGAGCCCGACATGTTTCCGTGCGGACTCGGTGACGGCGTCAACGAGCGGCTCGATCGGACCGGGCCAGCGGTCGTGCAACTGGCCCAACACGGCCGATTCCCCAGCTTCGTGCCCGGCCAGCGACGTGGCCTGGAGCACGCCGTCGCTCACCACGAGCAGCCCGTCGCCTGGCAGCAGGCGAAGCGCGGTCTCCTCGTACTCCCCGGGCGCGCGCGCGGTCCCCAGTGGCGGCCCTCCCTCGATCAGCCGCTCGCCCGCGGAACCCTCGGACGGCAGGCAGAACGGCGCCGGGTAGCCCGCGGCGCACGACGTGAGCTGACCGTTCGTCGTGAGGGAGCCGAACCAGGCGCGCGCCCCCTCGCCCGGACGATTCTCGCGAACCCCCGAATCCATATCGGCCGCGAGTGCGGCCACGCTCGAGGCCCGTCGTGCCGAGGCGTGGAACACTCCACGCAGCCACTCGGCGGCGAGCAGCGCGGGAACGGGCGAGCCGAACGGCTCGGCGAGCATGACGAGCAACGTGCCATCGCCGCGAGTTTGATATGCGCAGACGTCCGGGGACGGGACGGTCCCGGGCAGGATCGAGAGTGCCAAGCTCGCTGCTCGACCGTCGGGGGCCGCGGAGAGCGGCATTCTGCTCTCCGCACGACGCCAGTGGCGACGAGCGACGGCCAGCTCGTTCACGCGCTCGAAGATCGCCGCGATGGCGGCACTCGCGGTCTCGAGCCCGTCGAGATCCTCTTCCGTGAACGGGATCGTGGTGCCGACCCGAGAGAGGTTCAAGACACCGATGACGCCGTGGGTTCCCGGCAGGGGCACGCTCATGGCGCTGGCGATGCGATCCCGTGGCCCGCTCGACTCGAACCGCTCGTCCCGAATCTCGCCATTCATGATGAGCGAACGCCCCTCGCGCAGCACCCAGTCCGAGATGCGGCGCGGCGCGGGCGGCAGGTCCTGGCCGACCGACTCTCGTGGCAGTCCAAGGCCCGCCACGATGCGCAATCGCCCCATGTTCGGGTTCACGAGCATCACCGACGCTCGCGTCGCTCCCGTCGACACCGCCAGCGCCGGGAGCAGCGCCTGGGCCGCGTGGCTCGGATCAAGCGCCGAGTGGAGATGCTCCGCCCATTGCGCGA
>JAHFBW010000335.1 GCA_023249845.1 Candidatus Eiseniibacteriota bacterium | reverse complement strand
GGAAGATCACGGGCCGGCCGGCCATGTGCTCGGTGACACCGCGATAGGCCTCGTACTGTTCCTCCTCGGACGGCAGGTCCACGCGATTCAGGTAGAAGAACTCCGTGCGGAAGAGCCCGATGCCGTCGGCGCCGGCCTCGAGCGCCTGCGGCGCGTCGGTCGGCAGCTCGAGATTGGCGCCCAGCTCGATCCGCCGGCCATCGAGCGTCACCGCGGGCTGATCCAGCATGATCTGGAGCGAGCCCATCTGCAGCCGCAGTCGTTCCATCCGTCGGCGGTAATGCGCCGTACGCAGTTCGTCGGGGTTCACCTCGACCGTGCCCGCGAACCCGTCCACCGCGGCGTCGTCCCCGGCATGCACCGCCTGCAGCGCACCGCGCACGCTCACGACGGCCGGGATGCCACGTCCGCGCGCCACGATGGCGCCATGTGACGTGCGCCCCCCCACCTCGAGCACGAACGCGAGCACACGGTCGCGCGGCAGCATGGCCACCTCGCTCGGGCCCAGGTCGTGCGCCACGATGATGGCCGGCTGGCGGAGGTCCGCGAGCGTGCGGCGGCCGACACCGAGCAGATGGCGCAGCACACGGCGTTCGCAGTCGAGGATGTCGCTGCGCCGCTCGCGCAGGTATTCATCGTCCACGTTCTCGAAGTGCGCGGCGACCGAGGCCATGACGTCGCGGAACACCGAGGCGGCGTTCCTGCGGCGCTCGCGCACGCCTTTCTCCACCGCGCCGATCATCTCGGGATCGTCGAGAATGAGCAGGTGCGCGTCGTAGATCTGGGCCGCGCCCTCCCCCAGCTCGGAGGCGATGCCGTCGCGGATGGCGACGAGGTCGCGACGCGAGGCATCGAGCGCGGCGCGGAACGAGGTGATCTCCGCGGCCACGCCGTCCGCGGTGATCTCGACGTCGCGCACGGCGAATTCCTCGGGCTCGAGCCGGAACACCGGGCCGACGGCGACGCCCGGCGAGGCAGCGATACCGGTGTGCGTCACGGCTC
This sequence comes from Candidatus Eiseniibacteriota bacterium, assembly GCA_023249845.1. GTDB lineage: Bacteria > Eisenbacteria > RBG-16-71-46 > RBG-16-71-46 > RBG-16-71-46 > JAIOPA01. The sequence goes on along the minus strand of JAHFBW010000335.1, from coordinate 2,492 downwards.
GCCCCCGAACTTGCCGTCCACGAGCTCCTGGAGCGCCCGGATGACGTCAGCCTCGTCGGGTCCGTCGGCGGTGACCACGATCGTGGAGCCCTCCTCCGCGGCCAGCATCATGACGCCCATGATGCTCTTGCCGTTCACTTGCAAGTCGTCGCGCGCGACCAACACCTCGGACCGGAACCGCGACGCCGTCTTCACGAACAACGCGCACGCGCGAGCGTGCAGGCCAAGCTGGTTACGGATCAGCAACTCGATCTCCGCCAACGGGACCCTCCGAAACTATCCGTGGTTCCGCCAAGCCATCCACAGCCCGAGGATGCCGAACACGAGCGCCCAGCGCGTGGGCGAAGGCCGCGCGCGCTGAGCCGTGAAGAGCCCCAGTCCGAGCCCGCCGGCGAGCGCGCACTGTACCGCGATTGGCCGGGGCTCGCCCGCCGGAGCGAGCGCCCAAGCCATCGATACGCCGAGCACCGCGCAGCCCAGAACCGCGAGCCAACGCATGGCTCGCTCGACCCCTTCGCGGAACGCGCTCGACAGCGCAGCGGGACCCGCGGCGTAGCCCCAGCCGATGCCGCCGAAGCGAAGCGCGAGATGCGGTACCGCGTAAACGCTCCACAGCGCCACGGCGCCCCACGCCTGCTGCGGGACGATCATCGCGAGCAGTACGCCGAGCGCCGCCGCGAACGGCCGCAACGTGAACCAGAACAGCCGGTCGCCGATCGCGGCGAGCGTGGAGCCGAGCGCCGACTTCAAGCGTGCCATGCTCGCCGCGTCGCCACCCCTACCGTCGGCGCGCTCCTCCTCGAGCCGCGCCGCGGCGCCAAGCGCGATCGAGGCGAGCGTGGGCTGCGTGTTGAAGAACGCGGTGTGCTCGGCCAGCCGCTCGAGACGCTCCTCGCGCGCGGGATAGAGCCGACGGAGCGCGGGCGCCAGCGCGTGCGCCCACCCCAAGCCCTGTTGGCGCTCGAAGTTCCACGCCGCCTGGAGCAGGTTCGCGCGAAGTCCCATCGCGAACAACGTGGCGCTGCTCAGTCGACGGCTCACGGCGAGCCCGCCACGATCACGAGCCACGCCGCCACGAGTGCGGCGGCGAACACGCCGGCGCGCTCGAGCCGGCGCTGGACGAACGCGTGCAGCAGTTGCGCGAAGCCGAAGCCAAGCCACAGCGGCTGCAGCAGGTGCCAGGCCCCGGCCAAGCGGAGGGATTCCCGCTCCACGAGCGGCGCTCCCCAACGGGCGAGCACCAGCCACACGACGCAGGTGACGAGCCCGACCGCGAACGCGAGCGCCACCGCCGCGCCCTGTGCCTGACCCAACGCGCCCTCGTTTCCGGCGCGCAGCGAGGCCTCGCACCAGCGCGCGAGGCCCTCGTTGTGGCGCCGCTGCCAGCGCAGCAGCGGCACGCTCAGCGAGGCCGCCGTGAGCCCGAACATCACGCCCACGAGCGAGGAGGCCTGACGCACGTGCTCGAACGGCGCCTGCGATGCCAGGTAGAGCGCCACGCCCGTACCGACCACGCCGCCCACCGCGTAGTCCTCGGGCGTGCGCGCGCCGATCGGCAGCGTGCTCGCGGCGAGGATCTGCAACACCGTGCCCACGGCGAGTGCTGTGGACCAGTCGCCCCACAGCACGCCGAGCGCGGTGGCGACGACGAGCGGCTGCGACGCCAGCGTCTGTGCCACGGGCGTGGCGTCGAGCGCGGCGAGGCCGCCGGCGAGCAGGGTCCCGAGCAGCGGCCCCTTCATGCGGCGAGAGCGGCGTCGAACGATGCCAGCGGCCGGGGTTCCGAGGCCGGCACGTCCTGCACGCCGAGCGTGGCGCCGCGCTCGAGCAGCGCCCGCGCGTCGGCGCGGTCGGCCGCGTCCAGGTAGACGTAGTCGTTCACCTTGGCCTTGCCGGGGGCGTAGTGGAGTCCACCCACGTTCCACTCGCGTGCGCCCACACCCGCCTCGACCAGGCGTCGCGCGGTCGCGAGATCGCGAACGAGCAGGAACGCACGACCCGGCGCCTCCGCCTCGGCGGCGTACGCCAGGGCCGCTTCCACCACGTTCGCGACGTGCACGTCAACTCCCGGAGCGGCCTCGCGGAACAGCTCGCGCTCCCACTCGCTCGCCGCCACCCCATCGTCCACGACCCAGATGCGCGCGGGATCGAGGCGCGCGCCCCACGCCACAAGCACCTGGCCATGGATCAGTCGGTCATCGATCCGGTGGAGGACCCAGCTCATGCGGGGACGCCGCGCTGGACGCGGATGCTGTCCCGTCCCTTCTGCTGCAGGCGCTCGGCCAGCTCTCCCACCGTGAGCCGGTCGCGATTGTGGAGGTAGTCGAGCAGGAGCGGCAGGTTCACGCCGGTCACGATGACCACTTCGCCGTGCCGGCGCACCGCCGACGCACCGCAGGTGTGGCAGGAGCCGCCCCAGAAGTCGGTGAGCAGCAGGCCACCCGAGGGCCAGCCCTCGACGCTCGCTTCGATCGCGTCCTCGAGGTCGGCGC
>JAHFBW010000064.1 GCA_023249845.1 Candidatus Eiseniibacteriota bacterium | reverse complement strand
CGTGCTGATCGAGAAGGCCAAGACCACGCCCGCGGCGTACCCGATGTCCGTGAACGCGATCGTCACCGGCTGCAACCAGAAGAACAATCGCGATCCGCTCACGGCGTACGACGACATCGACGTGGAGAAGGCGCTCGACGAGCTGCGAACGCTCGGCGTGGTGACCGAGATCGACTGGCTCGGCCGGGTCTCCAAGTACAAGCACCACGCGTACGAGTGGCTCGGCGTGAGCCGACCCGAGCTGGCGGTCCTGACCGAGCTGCTGCTGCGCGGGGCGCAGGCCATGGGCGACCTACGAGCCCGCGCCGCCCGCATGGAGCCGATCGCCGATCTCACCGAGCTCCGGCCGATCGTGGACGCGCTGGTCCAGCGCGGGCTCATGGTCGAACTCTCGCCCGCCGGGCGGGGCCAGATCGTGAGCCACAACCTGTACCTGCCGAGTGAGCGTGCGGAGCTCAGCGCAGGATCCGCGAGTCATGGCGCTCAAGCCGCGCGCGAGGAGCGCTCGGAGGCGTCCGTCGAGCGAGCCGCTGCGCACTCAGCCGGATCCGCCGATCGCATCGAGGCGCTTTCCGCCGAGGTCGCGAGTCTTCGCGCGGAGGTCGCAGAGCTGCGCGAACGACTCCGCGAACTGGAGTCTCAACGGTAAAGCGCCTTCACCCGCCCCCAGTTGCTCCGCATGATGGGAGTGACCGGATACGTGGCGGTGTGGCAATTCACCACCGTGACTCCGGGGGAAAGACCGGTGAACTGGAGTAGGGCGGTCTCGGCCACATTGCCGCGGTAGTTCATCGCGGCCACGCGAACGTGCAGGCGGAACGGCTGCTCGGCCAGGCGATGAAGCGGAAGCGTGAGCACGCGAGAGATTGTTCCGTGGCAGCACCCGCCCGGGAGCGGGATCAGGAATCGCGCCGTGTCCGGATCAACGGACACATAGGCTTCCGACGTGAACTCGCCCTGCGGCACCCCCGGGTACACGTTCCAGGAGCCGCTGACCGATAACTCGGCCGCGAAGTCGACCGGAGTTCCCGGCGGTAGCCCGACGACCCAATAGTCGTCGTCGGTATCCACGAAACTACCCGCCCATCGTGGAAGCGTGAACCCCGGATCGTAGAAGCTCGAACTGCTCGCGAACGAGCCGGTGGTCAGGTCGTAGCTTCCGTGCCCGTACGCGCTCGTGACGTCGAGGCTCGCCAGGGTCGACGTGGTGCTCTGGGGAACACCCAGGGCGAGCGTGAAGATGATGCGGTTCTCGGGACACGAGGTGTCGGCGGCAGAGATCCCGGAATGGAGCAATGCGGCGAGCAAGCACGCAAGTGCGAACGGGCTCGTGATCGCGCGAGTCAGTCTTGAGATCGAAGTCATGGGTGGAGCCCTCGTGAAGGCGGAATTCTACCACCACATGCTGAGCTCACCCTCGCAGATTCTCGTCACCAGTAACGCGGAATGGGGGCTGGAGCCTCGCCGAGCAGCCTGTCGGAACCGCCGACCTAGCACCCCTCGCGCAGCACCTTCACCCAGTTCGGGCGCTCATATGCGTCACGGAATCCCAGCTGTCGCAGATTGTGAGTGGAGGGATTCGGTTTCTCGGCCGTGTCTGCGGCCGTCTCCACGCAGGCCCAGCGGCAGCCGGCGGCATGGGCGGCGCTGAGCCGGGCGGCGATCAGCGCCGACTGGGCGCCACGGCCACGGTACCGCGCGCGCGTCGAGGCGAAGCCGAACCATGCGGCCGCGCCCTGGACGTGCATGACGCCCACCGACACCAGCCGGTCTCCATCGAACGCGCCGAAGAAGTTCCATCCGGGTCGTCCGACGAGACTGCTCGAGAATTCTGCGAGCTCGGGCGGGTAGCCGAACGCCTCGGCCTCCATGCGTCCGAACTCAGAGGCGCGCTCGAGGCCGAAGTTGGCGACGCGCAGGTCCGTACGCCTCTCCGGGATCGAGTCCCTGAGATCCCTCGCCAGCCGGATCCAGTGATTGTGGCGATAGAAGCCCCGTGCTTCGAGCCACCCGACGAAGCTCTCGGGCGGCGCACCCGGCGCCACCGGGATCATGAATCGCCTCGCGCCGGTGCGTTGGAAGTGCTCGATCGCTTGGTCGAGATACGTCTCTCGGGCTGGCTCCGACACGCCAAGTCCCAGCACGCGATTGAACATGAGCACGTCGGCACTCGCGTGCACGAGCAGGCCGCCACCAAGCGAACGGTGGCCGGCGCCAAGCGTGCTCGTGACCGACACAGGGAGCGCGTCGTTCCACGACGTGACCGCCGCGAGTTCCGCGACTTCACAGTCACGCACAAGCGAGGGATCGGGCATCGGCATGACGCCCATGCTACTGAGTGCGCGGCGAGGCAGCGAGTGGCGTGGCGCTGCGGGGGCATTCGACCGGTTCGACCCGTGCCGGCACCCGTGTTAGCTTGCCTTCCCGTGCCCACGGGTCCTGCCGAATCTCGCCGCGCCGTTCTGGGTGTGATCCCCGCCCGCTACGGCGCGTCTCGTTTTCCGGGCAAACCGCTTGCCCTGTTATGGGGGAAGCCGATGCTCCAGCACGTCTGGGAGCGCGCCCGCGCCGCGCGCGGAATCGACGAACTGGTCGTTGCCACCGACGATGAGCGGATCGCTTCGGCGGCCCGTGCGTTCGGGGCGAATGTCGAGATGACCTCGCCCGATTGCGCGAGCGGCACGGATCGCGTCGCCGAGGTGGCGAGGCGGCGTCCGCAGGCCGCGATCGTGTTGAACCTGCAGGGCGACGAGCCCGAGCTGGAGACGGCCGCGGTGACGCGCCTGGTCGAGGCCATGCGCTCGGACGATTCGGTGCAGATGGGCACGGTCGCACATCACGAACCGGACCTTGGAGTGATGGCATCGGAGAACGTCGTGAAGGTGGTGGTGGACGCCGCGGGCTACGCGCTCTACTTCAGCCGCGCCGACCTGGCGGGCGCCTCGCGCGGCGGCCCGGCGCTGCGTCATGCCGGCGTGTATGCTTTCCGCAGGGAGCTGTTGCTCGAGTTCGCGTCGTGGCCGCCGGGTCGGCTGGAGCTGGCCGAGCGTCTGGAGCAGTTGCGCGCCGTCGAGCGCGGCGTACGCATCAAGGTGGTGCTCGGCGAGCGGCCATTCGCGGGCGTGGATACACCCGAACAGATGGCAGTACTCGAGCGACGGGGTCCGGCTCCGGTCGCGGCTGGAGGCTGAACCACAAGCCGCAAGTTCAATCGCTACATTTCGTTTGAAGTGTCGTTTCGACTGCTTTCACAGGTTCAGGTAGCGTCCGAAAGCGCCGGACCTAAGGAGAGGCCATGGCCAAGATCGTCGTTGTGACCGGTGGAGTGGTGTCGTCGCTCGGCAAGGGAATCGCCGCGGCGTCCTTGGGGCTGCTGCTCAAGTCGCGCGGCTTCCGGGTCACCACGCAGAAGCTCGACCCCTACCTGAACATCGACCCCGGCACGATGAGCCCGTTCCAGCATGGCGAGGTGTTCGTCACCGACGACGGCGCCGAGACCGACCTGGACCTGGGCCACTACGAGCGCTTCATCCACCAGTCCGTGACGCGCAGCCACAACGTCACCGCCGGGCAGATCTACGACTCGATCCTGTCGCGCGAGCGCCGCGGCGACTACCTGGGTCGCACGGTGCAGGTGATCCCGCACGTCACCGACGAGATCAAGAAGCGCATCCATTCGCTCTCGCTCACCACGCAGGCGGACGTGCACATCGTCGAGATCGGCGGCACCGTCGGCGACATCGAATCGTTGCCGTTCCTCGAGGCCATGCGCCAGTTGAAGCTCGAGCATCGGAAAGACGTGCTGTTCGTGCATGTGACTTTGGTGCCTTTCATCAAAGCTGCTGGTGAAGTCAAAACCAAGCCCACCCAACATTCTGTGAAAGAGCTGCGCGAGATCGGTATCCAGGCCGACATCCTGCTCTGCCGCAGCGAGACGCCGTTGAGCTCGGACGTGCGCGAGAAGATCGCGCTGTTCTGCAATGTCCCCACCGAGGCGGTGATCGCCGCCACTGACGTGGGCAGCATCTACGAGGTGCCCGGGGTGTTCCACGATGGCGGGCTCGACGACCTGGTCGTGAGCATGCTGGGGCTGCCGGATCGCAACGTGCAGCCGCCCGATCTCACGGCGTGGAACGAGTTCGTGCGCCGCGTCACGCGCCCCGAGAAGCAGTGCGAGATCGCCATCGTGGGCAAGTACACGCACGTGCGCGACGCCTATAAGAGCATCATCGAGGCGTTCGTGCACGCCGGCGCCGCGAACAAGTCGCGCGTGAACCTGCGCTGGGTGGAGAGCACCGACGTCGAGACCCGCGGCGCGGCGGCGTTGCTTTCCGACGTGGACGGCATCCTGGTGCCCGGCGGGTTCGGCGAGCGCGGCATCGAGGGCAAGATCGCGGCAGTGCAGTTCGCGCGCGAGAAGAGCGTTCCCTATTTCGGACTCTGCCTCGGCATGCAGGTCGCGACCATCGAGTTCGCGCGCCACGTCGTGGGCTGGGCCGACGCCAACTCCAGCGAGTTTGACCCAGCGAGCGAGCACAAGGTGATCGACCTCCTCGCCGACCAGGCCGGCGTCACCGAGAAGGGTGGCACCATGCGGCTCGGCGCGTACAAGTGCGCGCTGCGCGAAGGCAGCCTGGCCGCGCGTGCATATGGCGTACGCGAGGTGAACGAACGGCATCGCCATCGCTACGAGCTCAACAACCGCTACGCGCAGCAGCTCGCGTCACGCGGCCTCGCGCTGTCGGGCAAGTGCGTCGGGCGCGAACTGATCGAGATCGTCGAGCTGCCCGATCACCCGTGGTTCCTGGCGGTGCAGTTCCATCCCGAGCTCCGGAGTCGCCCGCACGAGCCGCACCCGCTGTTCCGTGACTTCGTACGCGCCGCGCTCGAGCGCCGCGCCGCGCGGCTCGGCAACAACGACTACGTGCCGCCGGCAGCACAGACGGCGGCGGCCGAGGAGACCTCGCAGGCGTGAACACGTTCTCGATCGGCGGCGCCAGCGTGGGCGGACCGGCACTGCTGGTCGTCGCCGGCCCGTGCGTCGTGGAGAGCGCCGAGCTGTGCCTATCGGTGGCAGCCAAGCTCCAGGCGATCACGAAGGCGAGAGGGCTGCCGTTCGTGTTCAAGGCCAGCTATCGCAAGGCGAATCGCTCGAGCGGCACGTCTTTCTCGGGCCTCCCCGGCGACGAAGGGCTGGCGGTGCTCGCGCGCGTCAAGGCCGAGCTGGGTGTGCCCGTGCTCACCGACGTGCACGACGTGACCGAGGTGGCGGCCGCGGCGCAGGTGGCGGACGTGCTGCAGATCCCGGCGTTTCTTTCGAGACAAACGGAACTCCTCGTGGCGGCCGCCCGCACCGGCCGCGCGGTGAACGTGAAGAAGGGCCAGTTCCTGGCACCCTCCGACATGAAGCACGCCGTGGACAAGCTCACCTCCGCGGGCGCTGAGCGCGTGCTGCTCACCGAGCGCGGGACCACGTTCGGCTATGGCGACCTGGTCGTGGACATGCGCGCGCTGGTCACCATGCGCGAGTTGAACTGGCCGGTGTTGTTCGACGCCACGCACAGCCTGCAGCGGCGGGACACCGCACCCGCGGGCGGGTCGGGCGGCGAAACCGGCGGCGACCGGAAGTTCGCGTTCCCGCTCATGCGCGCGGCCGTGGCGTGCGGCGTGGACGGCCTGTTCTTCGAGACGCATCCGGATCCCGCACGCGCACTCTCCGACGCCGCCACGCAATTGCCGCTCGCGCAGGCGGCGGCGTTCCTGGATGAAGCGGTGCGCGTGCGCGAGGCTGTGCAGGAGGCGCCGAGCGATGCCCGACGCACCTGACGCCACGCCCATCCGGGTGCTGTTCTTGGACGTGGACGGCACGCTCACCGACGGCGTCATCGGCTTCCGCCGGGACGGCGACTCACGCAACTTCTGGGTGCGAGACGGGATCGCGCTGGAATGGGCCCGCGACCTGGGTGTGCGCACAGTGGTGATCAGCGGGCGCGCGTCGCAGGCGGTCGAGGCGCGCATGCACGACCTGCGCATCGAGCATCACCTCGGCGTGCGCGACAAGGTGGCCGTGGCAGAAGAGGTGCTGGCGAGTGAGGGCGCACGCTGGGAGGAATGCGCCATGGTGGGCGACGACCTCCCCGACGTGCCGCTCATGAAGCGCGTGGGCTGGTCCATCGCCGTGGCCGACGCGAGCCCCGAGGTGATCCGAGTGGCACGCACCGTCACCGAGGCGAGGGCTGGATTCGGCGCGGTTCGTGAGGTGGTCGAGCGCGTGTTGCGCCACAACGGGACCTGGCAGAAGGTGTTGGAGCGTTACGAGGCGGTGTGAGCCGCTGCTGTGCGGACGTGTTCGACGCCCGCGCGACCGCGACAGGGGGAGGGCGAACATGGCGGAGACGAAGCGGGGCGTGGCGATGAAGCGCGACCCGCTCGATCTGGCGCGCGAGGTGGTGCGCATCGAGGCCGGCGCCGTCGCGGCGCTCGAGGCCCGGCTGGGCGATTCGTTCACGAAGGCCGTGGAGACCATCGCGGAGTGTCGCGGCAAGCTCGTGGTGTCGGGTGTGGGGAAGAGCGGCTTGATCGGCCAGAAGATCGCCGCCACGCTCACGAGCACCGGCACGCCGGCCGTGTTCCTGCACCCTGCGGACGCACTGCACGGCGACGCCGGGCTGTTCGCGCGCGGCGACGTGGCGCTGTTCCTCTCGAAGAGTGGCGCCTCCGAGGAGCTGCTGGCGCTCATGCCGTACCTCGAGCGACATGGCATCCCGCTCGTCTCGATCGTGGTGCAGAGCGGCTCGCCGCTCGTCCACCGGAGTGCGATCGCCATCGTGCTCGGGCCGGTCGCTGAAGCCTGCCCCATGGACCTCACGCCGACGACGAGCGTCACGCTGACGCAGGTGGTGGGCGACTGCCTCGCGGTGGCGCTCATGCAGCATCGCGGCTTCAAGCCCGAGGACTTTCGTTACCTGCACCCGGGGGGCCTGATCGGACGAGCGGCGGCGCGACCGGTGCGCGAGTTGATGCACGGGGGCGAGGCGCTGCCCAGCGTGCGCGCGGATGCCAAGCTGCGCGACGTGATGCTCGAGATCATGGACAAACGTCTCGGCGTCACCACGGTGCTGGCGGCCGACGGCACACTCACCGGCGTGGTGAGCGACGGCGACTTCAAGCGCATCCTCTTGAAGACGCCGGACCCGTGGTCACTCACCGCCGGCGACGTCATGGCGCGTACGCCCAGCACGATCGGACCCGACGAGCTGGTCGCGACCGCCGTGCGCATCATGGAGGACCGCCCGCAGGGCCCCATCACGGCCCTGGTCGTGGTGGACGACGAGCGGCGCGCGCTGGGTGTGCTCCACTTGCACGATTGCCTGCGCGCAGGGTAGGGGCGCCCGATGACGAAGATCCGACCGGCCGAACCGGCCGACAACGCCGCTCTGGGTCGTTTCGGCGCAGCGCTCATGCGCCAGCACCATGCCGCCGATCCCCGCCGGTTCATCCTCACAGAGCGACCTGAGTCCGGATACGGTGGGTTTCTCGCCTCGCAGCTTCTGAACCCGAACTGCGTCGTGTTAGTCGCCGAGCTGGCAGGGGAGATCGTCGGATATGTCTTCGCCACCATCGAGCCCACGAGCTGGCGAGATCTGCGCGGCCCGTGCGGATTCGTGCACGACGTCTTCGTGGATGAGCGTGCGCGTCTCAAGGGCACGGGACGAGAGCTCCTGGCCGCGGCCATCGCCTGGATACATTCCAGAGGGCAGACGCAGGTCGTCCTCTGGAGCAAACCGGGGAACGAGGCCGCGCATCGGCTGTTCGCTGGGCTGGGCTTCCGGCAGACCATGATCGAGATGACGCTGGATCGGGAGGCCTCGAAGGCGACTGACCCGGGCGCGTCATAGGGCGGTCGCACAGCGTGAGGAGCTGACATGCACGAGGCTGTCGCGTCCCCATTGCGGGCGTGGGAGAGCTTCTACGTCATCGTCGGATCGTCGGCAGGGGCGCTCATCGGGCTTCAGTTCGTGGTCATGACCATCATCGCGGAGGCCTCTGCGTCCAGCGGGCGCAAGGAGACGATCTCCGCGTTCGGCACGCCGAACGTCGTGCACTTCTGCGCCGCGCTCCTGTTCTCCGCAATCGTCAGCGTGCCCTGGAGTTCGTTGGTGAATGCGGCGGGCGCGGCGGCCCCTGTTGAGGCAAGCGCGCCCGGCGACCCAGATCGGATCCCGAGCGCGGTCCCTGACTCGGGTCGCGAAGCGGCTCTCGGACCAACAGCCGTGAAAACGCCGGGCCAAGATCCAAACCCCGAGGAGTGAGCTATGCCCGAATCGAAGCGCGCCGATCCCGTCGCCCCGAACGCGCTCGAAGAGTTGATCGACGGCTACCAGAAAACCCAGGTGATCCACGTCATGGTCAAGCTCGGCATCGCTGATCAGCTCGGTCGAGGGGCCCAGCGCTCGGAAGCCGTGGCAAGTGCCGTCGGAGCCCACGCCGGGGCCTGCTACCGCCTGCTGCGCGCGCTGGAATACATGGACATCGTCCACGAACCATCGCCCGGCACGTTCGCGCTCACGGCGCTGGGAGAGCAGCTCCGCTCAAACGTCGCGCTGCGAGACGCACTCCTGCTGACAGGTGACGTGTTCGCGCGTTGGTGGGCGGGACTCGAGCACTGCGTTCGGACCGGCGAGTCATCGGTACCCGTGATCGAGGGTGTTTCGTCGTTCGAGTATCTGCACGGGAACACGGAGGCGACGAGCCGGTTCAACCGCCTCATGTCGGCCATGGTGGGCGGCATCGCGGCGAACGTCGTCTCGGTCTACGACTTCAGTGCCGTCCGACGTGTCGTGGACATAGGCGGCGGCCGGGGCACGTTGATCTCGACGATCCTCAAGGCCAATCCCCAGCTTCGCGGGGTGGTGTTCGACGTCCCGACCACGATCGAAGAGGCGAAACAGGCGATCACGGCGATGGGCTTGACCGAGCGCTGCGAGTGCGTCGGCGGTGATTTCTTCGCGCACGTGCCCAGCGGCGACTGCCTCGTACTGTCGGCGGTGCTGAGCGACTGGAACGACGAGAAATGCACCGTGATCCTCAAGAACTGCCGGCGTGCCGTCGCCGTAGACGGCCGGCTCCTCGTGCTCGAACGGCTGCTGGAGCCCGAGAGGCCCGCACCTCCGTCAGCGTTCATGGATCTGCAGATGCTCGTGATCGGTGGCGGCACGGGGCGGTCGGCGCCCGAGTATCGAAGCCTGTTCCATGCTGCGGGTTTCGAGCTGGCGCGCGTCATCCCCACCGGCGCCTCGCGGAGCATCTTCGAGGCCCGACCCGCGTAGTGGGGCGGCCGCCGCCGCCAGTCATGCGCCAACCCCTCGAGCCCGTTGGCTTCCCCTCCGCCGCAAGCTACGATGCCGCGACCGCTTGCCCACCCTGGAGGCACCCCTGGCCGCGCCCTCCCCGAGAACTCTGCGCCCACAGGACGAGATCTCGCATTACCGCATCGTCGGCCCGCTCGGGGCGGGCGGCATGGGCGAGGTCTACCTCGCGCAGGACCAGAAGCTCGAACGCAACGTCGCGCTCAAGATCCTGCCGCCTAACCTGGTGCGCAGCGAGGAGCGCTTGCGGCGGTTCGTGCTCGAGGCGAAGTCCGCGTCGTCGCTCTCGCACCCGAACATTGTGACCATCTACGAGATCGGCCAGGACGCCGTTCGCGCGGCGGGCGAACCAGACTCGGACTCGGTGCACTTCATCTCGATGGAGCTGGTGAGCGGCAAGACGCTCTCCACGCTGATCCACGAGGATCGCACCGACCTGCGCACTTTGCTTGGTTACCTCGCGCAGGCGGCGGACGGGCTGGCGAAGGCGCACTCCGCGGGCATCGTGCATCGCGACTTGAAGCCCGGGAACATCATGGTCTCAGCGGATGGCTTCGCCAAGGTGCTGGACTTCGGGCTCGCCAAGCTCACCGAGCGGCGCGACCCAGGGCTCGAGGCGACGAACGCGCCGACGCGGGTGGCGGACGCCACCGCTGAAGGCATGGTGCTCGGCACCGCCGGCTACATGGCGCCGGAGCAAGTGCAGGGCAAGGCGGTGGATCACCGGAGCGACATCTTCTCGTTCGGCTGCATCCTGTACGAGGCGACGACGCGCCAGCGTCCGTTCGCTGCGGAGACGGGCGTCGAGACGATGCACCGCATCCTCCACGACAAGCCGGCGCCCGTGGAAGAGCTGAACGCGAGCGCGCCCGGGGAGCTGCGGCGGCTGATCCGTCGCTGCCTCGCGAAGAGTCCCGAGCAGCGGCTCCAGTCCATGAAGGACCTGGCGATCGAGTTGCGCGAGATCGTGGACGAGTTCGAATCGCTCTCGGCTTCGGGCAGCTCGGGAAGCATCTCCTCGGGGGCCCCCGCGGCCGCGGCGCGCCGCGCGCGCTCGCCCTTGTTGTGGATCGGGGGAGGGATCGCGGTGCTGGCGGTCGCGGCACTCGCCTGGTTCGGGCTGCGGCGCGGACAGGCGACGCACCAGCCATTTCAGGACATGCGCATGTCGACGCAAACCAACCGCGGCGACGTCACCGACTGCATCCTGTCGCCGGATGGCCGCTTCCTCGCCTATCTCGCCGGCCGCGCCGGCCGCTTGAGCCTGCGCGTGCGCCAGGTCGCCACCGGCAGCGACGTCGAGGTGCTGCCGGCCGCGGACGCGCAGATCCGCAATCCTGCGTTCTCACCCGACGGCAACTACCTCTACTACACGGCATTCAAGCCGGACGTCCAGAACTACCTGTCTCTGTTCCAGGTGCCCTCGCTCGGCGGCACACCGCAGGAGATCACGTTCGACGTGGATTCGCGCGTGAGCTTCGCGCCGGGCGGCGAGCGGCTTGTGTTCTGGCGCAACATCGTCGAGAGCGGCGAGGGCCGTCTGATCGAGTTCACCCTCGGCTCGCGGAAGGAGCGTGTCATCACGACGCTGGGCGCCGGCGAGGTGTTCGAGGGCACTCCCGCCTGGTCGCCTGACGGGAAGCGCATCGCCGCCGCCGTGTTCCGGCCCGCGGCCGGACTTGAGGCGTCGATCGAGATGGTCGACCCGACCACGGGGAAGCGTCAGACCTTCCTCAAGCTGCCGCACACCTTCCTGCGGAACATCGCCTGGCTCCGGAACGGGACCGGGCTCGTCTCCGCAGGCCAGGATTTGTACAGCTCGATTCTCGATCAGGTCTTTCTCCACTCCTATCCGGGCGGACGCACCTCGAGGGTGACGAACGATTTCAACACCTACACCGTCGTCTCATCGTCGCTCGCGGAGGAGACCGTCGCCGCGCTGCGCACGATCAGCGTGGGGAACGCGTGGCTCGCGGACGCCAACGGAGCGCCGGCCCGCCAACTCACCTCGGCGAACAGCCCCGAGAACTCGGTCTGGGGCGTCGCGCCATTGGACAGCTCCCACGTGGTGTTCGATGGGCCGCAGGATCGCTTCCTGCGAATCTGGGTCGCCGGGACCACCGGCGAGCCTCGTCCGATCACGTCGGGAGAGTCCCACGCGTTCAATCTCCAAACGGCGGCGGGTGTCATCGCGTTCGCACACCTGGACGATCGAGGGATACACGTCTGGAGCATGGGCGCCGATGGCGGGAACCCGCATGCACTGACGTCGGGCGGCGGCGAGCAGGTTGGTGCCATCTCACCGGACGGCCGGCACGTTCTTGTGGACTGGCTTGCCGTGCAGGGAAAGCGAAGCGTCGTCTCCACGCAGGACGGGAAGGTGGTGCTCGAGCGCACGGACACATTCGGGCGGCTCGGGTTCTCTCCCGACGGCCAGAGCGTCCTGATCGCGGCCGCGGTGAAAGACGCGCGCGGCCTGAACGTCGCCGAGTGGAGCGTCTATCCGCTCTCCGGCGGACCGCCCACTGCGACATTCCAGCTGCCAACCTCGGCGACGGGCGCCACGTGGGCTCCGGACGGCAAGTCCGTGAGCTTCCGGATGCGCGACAACCCGGCATGGAATGTCTATCGGATGCCGTTCGCAGGCGGCTCGCCTGTCGCCGTGACGCACTTCACCGAAGGCCGAGTCACCGACCATGCTTGGTCGCCAGATGGCCGGCGGCTGGCGGTGCGCGTGGAAGACGGCCAGAAGGCGAACCTGTGGGTCACGGACGCCCACGGCAGCCACCCCGTGCAGGTGACACAGTTCGGGCCCGGGCGGATCTTCCGATTCGCCTGGATGAGCGACAGCCGCCGCATCGCGCTCTGTGCTGGCACGAACACGACGGACGCCGTGCTCATCCGCGACTTCCGGTAGATGTCGCGGCGCGTTCCTATCGCGCTGGAGCAGCCTGTTCCGCGGGCAACCGCACACCCAGCTTGTCCAGCCGTCCACGCAGTTGTCGGATCGTGCCCGCGCTCTTCAGGCCCTCGGGCATCTTCTCCGCCGCCGTCAGTGCGGTAAGCAGCGTGCTGCGTGCGGCTGTGGAGTCGGTCATGCCGAGCTGGATGTCGGCGCGCGTGTTGAACACGAGGAACTGTCGCGGGCCGTACGCGTGCTGCATCGCCGCCGTGGACGCGGCGATCGCCTCGGGCCACTTCTTCATCGCCTTGTACGCGGTGGCCAGGCGCTGTGGCGGGTTGTAGTCGGCGGGGAAGTCGCGGCGCGACTGCTCGAGCATGGTCACCGCGGCCTCGGGACGTCCCAGATCGATGTAGAGCGTCAGGCGGTGCGAATCGTACACGGCGCGCTGTTCCGCGCTCGTGGCCGCGGCGGCCTCCCGCTCGAGCATCGCGATGTGCTCCTCGCGCACGGTGCGCAAGCCGAGAGAGTCGTTCACCGCCTCGCGCGCGTCCTCGAGCGCAAAGTAGATCCCCGAACGGTCGTCGCCCACGAGCGGCAGTGACGGATCGGCGAGCACCTCGCGACACTCCGCTTCGTAGCGCTCGAGTGTCTCGCGGCGTCCCGGGTACGATTCCGGCAACTCGACGGCGGCGCTCAGCGCGGAGCTGGCCACGTTCGAGCCCGAGATCGAACCCTTGAGCCGCGGCCAGACGCGCTCGGCCAGCCGCAGCGTCGCCTCGTTCGAATCCGCCTGGCTGTACGCAAACAACAGCGACTCGACGGTGCGGCTGTACGCGGGCCAGTCCTCGGGAGCGAGTGCCAGCGCGCGCACGTACTCCGTGCACGCGTCCGCGAACTTCTCCGCACCGTACGCCCGGTCCGCGGCGATCAGCGCCTCGAGCGCCGGCCCCTTCGCACCACCCGTCACCGCCAACTCGCCGTCGTCGAACAGCCGCTCGAGCTGCGCCAACGACGCGCCACCCAGCCACCGGATGGCGACGTGGCCGTCGGCGGGGTCCACCACGTAGAGCGTCGGGAACGCGCTGATGCCGAGTTGCTTGCGCGCGGCGGCGTTCTGCGTCTTCTCGAAGTCGAGGCTGAGCCAGACGAACCGTCCAGCGTGCCGCGTGAGAGCCTTATCGGTATAGATGTAGGCCCTCATCGACCGGCACGTGTGTCACCAGGGCGCCCAACCCTCGATGAACACCGGGAGCTTTCGCTCCTTGGCCAGCGCCAGCGCGCGACCGAAGTCGTCCTCGATGAACGGCACTGCGGGCTGCCACGCGGAGGACGTCGCACTTGCCTGGGCGGCTCGCGACTTCTTCGCGGCCACAGCAGGTGTCGCAAGCGGCGCGGCGAGCAGGAGAAGGAGCAGGAGGCGAATCAGCATACGCACTATCGTAGCAGACGCATGGGGACGAGGCGG
>JAHFBW010000063.1 GCA_023249845.1 Candidatus Eiseniibacteriota bacterium | reverse complement strand
CGACCCGTGGCGGCTCGAAGCCCAGCGCGGCTGGGACAAGCGCCTGATCGCCGACCGACGCGATCCCGTGAACGGGGAGCCGCTCGCGGGCAGCGTCGAGCACCACGCGTTCGCCACCGGCCGCGACGAGTCCGAGTGGGTCGCGGGCGAGATCGCCGCAGCGCTCGAAGCGGGCCGCGCTCGCGCCACGGACTTCGCGGTGCTGGCGCGTGCGCACAATCACCTCGACCTTTTCGCCGTGGCGCTCCAGGCGCGTGGCGTGCGCTTCCGCCGCGTCGGCATGCGCGGGCTCTACAACCGGCCCGAGGTGCTGTTGTGCCTGAACGCGCTGCGCACGCTCGCCGACCCCGATGGCGGCTCGGCGCACCCGGTGCTCGGCGATCCGCTGTTCGACGCCGACCCGGTGGACCTCGCCCGCTTCGGGCAGCGCGCGAAGCGCATGAACCGCGGCTTCCTGCGAGTCGCGCAGGACGCGATCGCGGGCCGTGATCCGGCGATCGACGCGGTGCGCGAGCGCACGAAGACCGCGGTGCGCAAGTTCGTGTCGCTGCACGCCCATTTGAGCGAGACCGCGGTGCGCCGTCCCACGTCGGAGGTGCTGTACGAGTTCGTCACGGCGAGCGGGCTCCTCCAGTCGCTCACGACGGATGAATCGAGCGCCGAGTCGCTGGAGCGCGTGCAGAACCTGAACAAGTTGTTCGGCATCGTCTCGCGCGTCGGCCCGCTCTTGAAGCGCGACCGCGTGCCCGCGTTCATCGAGCACCTGGATCTACTGATCGAGATGGGCGACGACCCCTCCGCGGCCGAGCTCGAGACCGACGAGGATGCGGTGAGCCTGCTCACGGCGCACGGCGCCAAGGGGCTCGAGTACCCGGTGGTGTTCGCGGTGAACTTGGTCGAACAGCGATTCCCGCAATATCCCAAGTCCGAGTCGATGGAGTTCCCCGCCGAGCTTCGCCCCGCCCCGGCAGGTCCGCTGGGCGCGAGCGACCCGAAGGAGGACCATTACCGTGAGGAGCGCCGCCTGTTCTATGTGGCGATGACGCGGGCGAAGGACCGGCTCGTGCTGACGCACGCGGCGGACTACGGCGGGAAGCGCGTCGCCAAGGTGTCGCGTTTCATTGTGGAGGCGCTCAACCTGCCCGCGCCGCCAAAGGGCGCCAAGGCCGCAACTGCGCTGCAGTCCATCGCGCGCTATGCCCCGGTCGCCGAGCCCGCGCCTGCGCCCGTGGCGCCGCTGCCGGACGG
The DNA here is from genome assembly GCA_023249845.1 of Candidatus Eiseniibacteriota bacterium. GTDB lineage: Bacteria > Eisenbacteria > RBG-16-71-46 > RBG-16-71-46 > RBG-16-71-46 > JAIOPA01. Next base: position 12,540 of record JAHFBW010000063.1, on the reverse strand, counting down.
CCGGCCGCTGACGCTATCGCACGCGCAGGTGGACGACTACCTGACCTGCCCGCTCAAGTACCAGTTCGCCCACGTCATGCACGTGCCGCTCGCCGGTGACCCGTTGTTCATGTATGGAAACGCGGTGCATCACGCCATCAAGGTCTGGCATCAGCACCGAATCAAAGGCCTGCCGGTGCACGCGGACGACGTGGTGGCGGCGTTCGAGTCGGCATGGTCGGCGGAAGGCTTCCTCACGCGCGAGCACGAGGAGCGCATGCTCGAACAGGGACGTGAGGCGCTGCGCCGGTTCGTCGCGCGTGACGCCGCCTCGGATCGCACGCCGCTCGCCGTGGAGACCGACTTCAAGTTCCGTGTCGGTGACGACGTCGTCATCGGTCGGTGGGATCGTATCGACGAACGCCGGGAGGGTATCGTGCTCGTGGACTACAAGAGTTCCGAGGTCGAGGATCCCGAAAAGGCGGACGCGCGCGCCAGCGCGTCTCTGAAAGACGGCCAGCTCGGCCTCTACGCTCTCGCCTACGCGGAGTCCCGCGAGGTGATGCCCGCTAGCGTCGAACTGCAGTTCGTGGGCACCGGTGCCACGGGCTCGGCCGACGTCCTCGAGGATCACCTCGAGCGCGCGCGCGAACGCGTGCGCGAGGCCGCGGCCGGCATCCGCGCCGCGCGATTCCCGGCGCGGCCTGACCAGCGGAACTGCGGCTACTGCACGTACCGGCAGTTCTGCCAGCACAGCGCCGCGAGGCGCGGGTGAGTCGAGCGCAGAACCCGCGGGATGCGACGCGGCCGCCGGCCGCCGACCCGGCGATGCGAGGCGAAGCGGACTCTCCCGCCCTACTGCTCGAGGCCGCGTGCGCGTTCGCCCGCGCCGCGGGCGCGGTGCTGCTCGAGGGCTACGGGCGCGTGCACGCGCCCGAGAAGAAGGGTCGCATCGACCTCGTCACCGAATACGACCGGCGCTCCGAGGCGCTGCTCCTGGACCTCCTCCGCGCGCGATTCCCGCACCACGAGATCGTGGCCGAGGAGTCCGGTGTTCATGCCGCGACCGGGGCTGCGGAAGCGGACGCCTCGCGGCCTCGCTGGTACTGCGACCCGCTCGATGGCACCACGAACTTCGCACACAACTACCCTTTCTTCGGCGTGTCGCTCGGCGTCGAGGTGAACGGTGCGCCCGTGGCTGGCGCCGTGTACGACCCGGTCCGCGACGAACTGTTCTCCGCCTCCGCCGGTGGCGGCGCTTGGTTGAACGGCCGACCCGTCCAGGTCTCGACGCTCGATCGTCTCGAGGACGCGCTGCTCGTGACCGGCTTCCCCTATGACGTCCGCGAACATCCAGAGCGACACCTGCCACTGTTCCAGGACTTCCTGCTTCGTGCGCAGGGCGTGCGGCGTGACGGCTCGGCGGCGCTCAATCTCTGCTACGTGGCGATGGGCCGGTTCGATGGCATGTGGGAGGGGGATCTCTCCCCCTGGGACATGGCGGCGGGGACGCTCATCGTGCGCGAGGCTGGCGGCGTCGTGAGCGGCTACGGCGGCGAGCCGTTCCGACTCCACGGCCGACGCATCGTCACCGCGAACGCCCGGTTGCACCCGCGGCTCCTCGAAGTGGTGGCCATGCATTCGGAGGCGAACCCGCCCGAGTAGGCGGGGAGCAGGACTCAGGCCGCGCTGCGGTCTCCGCGGGCAGCGAGTCGCGTGCGCACGCGCGCGACGAGTTCGCGCAGGTCGTAGGGCTTCGAGTGGAACTCGTCGGCGCCCAGCTCGAGTGCCAGTCGGCGGTCGGTCTCGCCGGAGCGTGCACTCAGGATGAAGATCGGGATCTTCTTGTAGCGATCGTCGAACTTGAGTGCGCGGCAGACCTTGTAGCCGTCCATGCGCGGGAGCATCAAGTCCAGCACCATCAGGTCCGGCATGAACTGACGCGCGAGCGACAGCCCCTGCTCGCCGTCGGTGGCGGTGAGCACGTCGTAGCCTTCGGTCTCGAGGCCGATCTTGAGCACGGTCAGGAGATCCGCTTCGTCGTCCACGACGAGGATGCGCGGCTTGGCTTCGGACATCCTGTCCCCCGGGGGTTGGCTCCAAGCTGATGCTTCGCTTGGGTATCGGCCGTTCAAGGTGGGCGCATGAGCGCGGAATCGTCCCCGATTCGCGCGATCTCAGCGCGCGGCGGCCTGTTTCGTGAACTCGGCGGAGCGTCGCCGCTCCTCGCCCGTCAGCACATCCCGCACGGTCACGTCCAGCCGGTACCGTCCTTCGGGAAGGTCCTGGACGGGAACGCTCAGGTACTGGCGGCGGACGGTGCCGAGCACGACGTCCTGCCGGGTCACACCCAGCGACTCGCCCTCGCGGCGGGGCGAAAGCCAGCGCTGGATCCACATGCGGCGGTCGCGCGCTGCCGAGCGCACGGCGGTCTCATATTCGAACCGTGCTTGGCCTTCGGTGCCGCGTGCCAGGTGGTAAACCTCGAAATACGCCACGAGCGGTTCGCCGGGCGACACGCGGCCCGAGGGATTCGGGTCGAGCCGTACCGGACCCTGAGGCGCCGGCGGCAGGCCGCAGGTCACGACGAGGTCGCTCATCGCTAGCGAGCCGTCGGGCGGGTCGAGCGTGAATCGCTCGCGTGACGCTCCGCGCCGCGCTCCGTTTCGCACCGAGAGCCCCACCATGTAGGTGCCCGGCGCCAGCGCCGCGTCGAAGTCCGCGGCGCGAAGCTCGCCCGGTTCGCACGCGGACGGCCCGAGCGTGCGCTTCACACGCGCGATCTCTCGGTATGCGCTGTCCACCACCACGAACTCGGCCGCGACCGAATCCGATGGCGCGCCGGGTGCGGACACACCCGCGAACAGCCGCGCGCCGCCCGACTCGGCCTCGAACAGCGCCACCTGCGAGCGCACCTCGAGTGGCTCCGTCCGTGGCGGCAGCGTCGGAAAGACGCCGCGGAGGCCGTGCGTCGCGACCACATCGCGGAGTTTGAGCGAGTCGGCGTCCGGCAGCGGATCCATGTCGCGGTCCATCGACAGCGGCAGTTCGTAGCGCTCCGTGAGCATCCGATCGTTCATCACGACGGTCATCCCCAGCTCGGGATACGACCAGACGAGCACGTTCAACGGGAACCGCACGTTTCCACCGCTCTGGTAGCCGTACAGCGCCATGCCGATGGGGTTGTACTCCGCGGCTTTCGGCGGTCCGTAGCGCACGTAGACCTCGCCACGCTCATCCCACTCGCGGCGCGCCGGGTCGTAGAACAGGAAATAGGCCTGTGCGACCCGCGCCCAGTACTCGAGCTGCGCCTCGTTCTCCGGGCTCGCGAGGTCGGGGTCGTGCTCGCGCCAGAAACGCCGCACGAACTCGGCGCGATGCGCGGGGTCGAGGCTCCGATATCGCACCGTGTCGAGTTCCGTGGCGAGCGGCGCGATGTCCTCGAGGCGGTTCCGCACACTGCGGCGCAGTCTTCCGATCGCGAGCCGGAACAGGCTGTCCGCGGCGGCGACCTCGCCCTGGCGCCAGCGCGTCGACGCGGCGGCGAGCGCGGCCTCGGCGCGCGTGCGGTCGGCGCCCAACGCTCTGTCCGCGGCCTCGCGGGCGGCCGGCAGGTCGCCCCGCTCGATCTGCAGCGCGGACGCGAGCAGCCACGCGTCCACGCGCGTCGAGTCCAGCTTCGCGCACGCCGTGTAGTGCTCCACCGCGAGGTCGAGCGAGCGCTTCTCCAGGTACTTGAGCCAGTCGCGCCGCCAGGCATGGCCCAGCCCCATGCGGGCATCGGGCTGGTTCGGCGCCAGCGACACCGCGCGCGCGTAACGCTGTCGGGACTGCTTCAAGAATCCGGCCTGGTAGTAGGCGCGGGCGAGCGAAAGCTGGATGTCCGCGCGTCGGGGCGCGAGTTCGGTGGCGCGCTCGAGCTCCGCGATCGCGATGCGCCGCGTCTCGATCGTCCTCCGGCCGAGGTGCTCCTCGGCGCTCGCGAGCAGCCGGTTCACGTGGGCCTCAGGGTCCGCGGCGGAGGACGCGCGCGGCCCCGCCGCGAGCAGCACGGCGGCCGAGGCGAAGCGCAGGAGGCGGGAACGGAATGGCAGCCGGCAGTGGGATCGCGTGCTCATGTCCTCGAATCTTGGCCGGCGTGGCGCGCGGCCGTCACCAGTCATACGCCCGGCGCGGAAGCCAATGCGAGTATCGGCGAGCGCGCGCGGCCTGGTCAATGCGCCGGCCCGGCTTTCGCCTCTCACCACGGCCCGTTCGGCTCGCTTGACGCTCCGCGCTGCCTCGCCCGATAGTGCGGCAACACGTGAATATCTCTTCAAGTGTTCACACGGGAGTCCTCATGTCCACGCTCAAGGGCCGCTCGCGAGCTCCTCGCCACGCCGCAGCGCACCCCGCTGCCAAGCGTTCCGCCATCTCCCCGTCCGAGCGCGTTCGCCGCGCGCTTCAGGACCACGCCCACGTCGAGCAACTGTCGCGCATGTTCCGGGCGCTCGGCGACCCCACCCGCAGCAAGATGGTGTATGCGCTCTCGCTCGGCGAGCTGTGCGTGAGCGACCTCGCGGATGCTCTCGGCGCGACGCTGTCGGGCACCTCGCACCAGCTCCGGATACTCCGCGACCTCGACATCGTCCACGTCCGCCGCGCCGGCAAGAGCCAGCTCTACTCGTTGAACGAAGCCGCGTTCGGCTTCTGTTCCCCGCGCGTCTGCCAGGCGTGGAAGTCGGCGCTCGCACCCGACACGCTCGTGCGCCCGAGTCCGGGCGCGTAGGGGCCTCCGTGTTCGAAGCGCTCGTCATCACGTTGCGTGAGGGTGTCGAAGCAGCACTCGTGCTCGCCATCGCGAGCGGCCTGCTGCAGCGCCAGGGGCAGGGTGCGCGCGTGCCCGCGCTCCTGGCAGGCGCCGGCGTCGCGCTTGCCACGTCGGTCGCGCTCGCGGCCCTCGCCTCGCGCGTGATCTGGAACCAGGAGATCGTGGAAGGCGTCGCGATGCTCGTGGGTGCGGCGTTCGTGCTGTCGCTCACGTGGTGGATATGGAAGTCGGCCCCGCGAATGAAGCAGGCGATCGAGTCCGGCCTCGCGCGCGGCGCGCGCGCGGGCGCCTGGGGCGTGGCGCTGTTCGGGTTCGTCATGGTGCTCCGCGAGGGGTTCGAGACCGCGGTGTTCCTGGCCGCGGCCGAGTTCAACTCGGCGGGACTCATGCTCTGGGCCGGCGCCGGGATCGGCCTGGCGCTCGCGATCGCGTTTGGCGTGCTGTTCGCGCGCGGCGCGCTTCGCGTCCCGCTCAAGCCGTTCTTCTCGCTCACGACCTGGGTGCTGCTGCTGCTCGCGTTCCAGTTGATCGTCGGCGGGCTACACGAACTCTCCGAGGGACAGGTGTTGCCAGCGTCGCGCACCGAGATGGCGATCATCGGGCCACTCATCAAGAACGAGCTGCTGCTGTTCACGCTCACGCTGGCGCTTGCCCTGGGCTGGATGCTGTTCGGAACCGGAGGGAAGCAGGCGCCGGGTGACGCCTCGGGTCCCGCGGCCTCTGGCCCCGAGGCACGACTGGCGCGCGCCGCGATGGCGCGGCAGCGGGCGTGGCGCAGGGGGTTCCTGGTACTTGGCCTCGCCGTGGTCGGCGTGCTGGCGGTGGCGTTCGCGACGCGGTCGCGCATCCCGGGGCCCGAGCCGGCCGAGACGCTCACCGCCGCGGACGGCGTGGTCTCCATCGACGCCGCCACGCTCGCGGACAGCCACATGCACTTCTACGAGGTGAACACGCCCGCCGGTCCGGCTCGATTCTTCGTGATCGAGCTCGCGGGAGTGATCCACACGAACCTTGACGCCTGCGAGATCTGCGGACCCATCGGCTATTTCCTCGAAGGTTCCGCCGCGGTGTGCCGGAACTGCACATCGCCTATCGCGCTTGGCTCGCTCTCGAGCGGCGGCGGCTGTAACCCGGTTCCCGTGGCGCACCGGGTGGAGGGCGGACGGGTCACGCTCACGCTCGCCGATCTCTCCGCCGCCGTGCCGCGCGCGAGGGGTCGCTGACGATGCTCGTTCGGCTCGTCCTGGGTTCGCTGCACGCGCGGAGATCGCGCGTACTGCTGTCACTGCTCGCGGTGACGCTGGGCACCGGCGTCGCCACCGCGCTCGGCACGCTCGCGCTCCAGGTGGGCGATGACCTCGCGCGCACGTTGCGCGCGGCCGGACCCAACTTCGTGCTGCGGCCGGAGGGCGCGACGTGGCGGCCCGAGGCGGTCGGCGAGGCACGCGTCGCGCGCGCCGGCTTGGCGCTCCCCGAGAGCGCACTCGCGGCGATGCGATCCACGTTCTGGCGGAACAACGTGCTCGATGCGGCGCCCGAGCTGGACCTCTCGTTGCGCGTCTCGGAGCGCGTCGTGGACGTGACCGGCACGTGGTTCGAACGCGATGTGTCCACGCGAGGAGGCGTGTGGCGCACCGGGATGGCAAGACTTCGTCCGCGCTGGCGTGTGGAGGGCGCCTGGCCCGGCGAGGACCGGTCGGAGGTGGCGCTCGGCAGCGAGCTCGCGCGCTCGCTGCGGGTCTCCTCCGGCGAATCGCTCTCGTTCGCCATGGCGGGCGATCCGGTCCGACTCAAGGTCTCGGGTACGGTCCTGGCCGGCGGGCTCGACGGACGCCGCGCGTGGATCCCGCTCGCACTCGCGCAGCGTCTGTCGCGGCGCCCAGGCGAACTGGACCGCGTGTCACTCTCGGCGATGGTGCGTCCCGCGCCGAGGCGCGCCGCGCCGGATCCCGCGCGCGACCCCGGGGGTTTCGAGAAGTGGATGTGCACGGCCTACCCGGCGAACCTGGCGCGAGATCTCGCCGGCGCGCTGCCCGGCGTCGAGGTCGTGCCGTTGACCGAGCTGGTGGCGGGCGAGGCCGGCGTCGTCAACCGCCTGCACCTTCTCATGCTGCTGCTGGCGCTCGCCGCCATCACCGCCTCGACGCTCGGGCTCGCGTCCACCACCACCGCCACGGTGGTCGAGCGCGCGCGCGAGTTCGGCCTCATGCGCGCGCTGGGTGCCACTGGGACCCAGCTCGCGTCCCTGCTCCTCTCCGAGACGCTGCTCGTCTCGCTCCTGGGAGGCGCGCTCGGCTGGCTCGCCGGCACGGGCGCGGCTGCATTGATCCGCGGTGACGCGTTCGCCGCACCGGCCACCGCGCAACCGCTGCTCCTGCCCGCGGCGCTGGTCGTTGCCGGGGGCGTGGCGCTCGCCGGCACGTGGGGGCCCCTGCGCCTGGCCTTGAGGCTCGATCCCATCGAGGTGCTGCGTGGCTGATCCGCGCGCTCGCATGGAAGCGCGACTGCTGTGGGCGTCGCTGTGGCGGCGGCGTGGCATGGCGGGGCTCGCCGCACTCGCGGTGGCGATCGGCGCCAGCGTGGCCGCGGCGCTGCTTCATGTCTCGGGCGATGTGAACGCGAAGCTCACGCGCGAACTCCGCTCACTGGGACCCAACCTCGTCGTGGCGCCGCCCGGCTCCGGCGCGCAGGCGTTCATGGACGAGGCCGCGATACTCCGCCGGCTCGCCGAAGCGGGCGTGGACGGCGTGCCTGTCCTCTATGGAAGGGCGCTGCTTGGCGGACACGCCGTCGCCATCGCGGGCGCGGACCCCGCGGCACTCGCGCGGCTCCACCCGTCGTGGCAGCGACACGGCGCGCCAGACGATGCCCAGGCGGGCGTGGCCCTCGCGCGCCGGCTGGGGCTCGCCGTGGGCGACTCGCTGCGGCTCGCGAGCCCCGAAGGGGGCCACTCGCTCACCGTGCGCATCGGCGGCACGGTCGAATCCGGAGGCTCCGACGACGAGGCCCTGTGGCTCTCGCTTCCCGAAGCACAAGCGCTCTCTGGCCATCCCGGGGAGGTGAGTCTCGTGCAGGCCCGAGTCGCGGGCGGCACCTCCCGGGTCGAAGCGGTGGCGGTCCGCCTCGAGCGCAGCGGCGTCTCGGCGCTGCCGCTCCACGCGCTCTCGGCGACGGAGCAGGGACTGCTGGACCGCATGCGCCGGCTCATGCTGCTGGTCACGCTCGCGGCGCTCGTCGCGGGGGCGCTCTCGGCCTACGGCACGCTCACCGACCTGGCGCTCGAGCGCCGGCGCGAGATCGCGCTCTTGAAGGCGATCGGCGCGCCGCGGCGTCGCATCATCGGCCGCTTCCTCGCCGAGTCGGTGGCGATCGGGCTCACCGGCGGCGTGCTCGGCTGGATGATCGGCGCCGGATTCGCGCTGTTCATCGGACGGCTCGTGTTCCACGCGGCGCTCAAGCTCCAACCCGGTGTGCCGCCGCTCGTCGTGGCGCTCGCCGTGGCCATCGCGCTCGTGGCCGCCGCTGGACCGATCCGCCTGGCGCTCGCCGTGGAGCCCGCGCGCGCGCTCCGGGAGGACGGATGAGCGCGCCGCTCGTCAGGTTGGAGGGCGTCTCGCGCCACTACGGCGCCTTGAAGGCGCTGGACGGCGTCGACCTCTCGATCACGCGCGGCGAGTGGCTCGCCGTGATGGGGCCATCGGGCTCGGGTAAGAGCACGCTCATGCACCTCCTGGGGGCACTCGACACGCCGAGCCTGGGGCGCGTCTGGGTGGACGAGGTCGACGTGAGCGCATTGAACGAGAGCGCCCGCGCGCGCTTCCGGCGCGAGAAGGTGGGCATCGTGTTCCAGCAGTTCCACCTGCTCCCCTACTTGACCGCGCTCGAGAACGTCATGGTGGCGCAGCACTATCACTCCGTCGCCGACGCGGACGAGGCTCGCGCCGCGCTCGATCGCGTGGGATTGGGGGACCGCGCGTCGCACCTGCCGAGCGAACTCTCGGGCGGCGAGCAGCAGCGCGTGTGCGTCGCGAGGGCGCTCGTGAACCAGCCGGCGCTCCTCCTGGCCGACGAACCCACGGGTAACCTCGACGAGGAGAACGAGGGCAAGGTGCTGGCGCTGTTCGAGGAGCTGCACGCGGAGGGCCACACGCTCGTCACCGTCACGCACGCCATGCGCGTCGGGCTCCTGGCCGACCGGCGGATCGAGCTCTCGCATGGCCGGCTTGTGGACTTGACCGTGCCGAGCCAGGAGATCGACCGTCGCTACGACGAGGTGTTGATCCAGCTCTGGCTCACGGACGAGCGGCGCGCGACGCTCCCCATCGAGCGCGTTCGTGTGCCCGACGTCGTGGATCCGCGGCGCACGCTCAAGGGCATGCACGAGTCCGGCCTGCTCGCTGCCCCCACCGGACCACTCGAGTTCACGCCGCGCGGCCGTCACCGTGCCCGCGACCTGATCCGCCGCCGGCGGCTCGCCGAAGTGCTGTTCTCCTCCGCACTCCACCTCCCCGAGCACGAGGTCGAGCAAACCGCCTGCCTCATGGAGCATGTCATCGATCCGAGCGTCGCCAACTCCATCTGCTCGTTCCTCGGGCACCCGAGGCGCTGCCCACACGGCCGCCCCATCCCGCCCGGGGACTGCTGCGAACTCCCCATCGTCCAGGGCTGACGGGGAGTCCACGCTCCGGGTAGAATCGAGCGTGCGCTTCGGGCCTCACGGCCCGCTTTCGTCCGGGTGATCGCGAGAGAGGCTCGACGCGCGGGGCCGCTCAGGTGCACGTCCGGGAGTGGAGCGCCCGCGTTCCCCCTCCGGTGTACCCACCCGGACCACCCGATCCAGGGCGCCGTCTCACCCCGCGTTCTCCTCCACCCAACCGAGCCGATGCCCCGTCGCCCCCTCGCGTTCATCCTCCTTCTCGCCCTGCACGGCCTCGTCGCGGGCACGGCGACCGTGCGCGCGGACGGCGTGCCCGTGGGACCGCCGCCCGGCGACGCGCAGCTCCGGGCGGCCGTGCTCCCGGATCCAGCCGGCGGCGCGATGATCACTTACAAGACCGCCGGTGGACTCGCAGGAGCCGTGCAAGTGAGCGCGGCCGGCGTGCCGGACGGCGGTGCGGGCTTTCCGCCAGTGGCGCTGCCGTTCACGCTCGAGGCCAGCGAGCCGTTGCGCGTCGCGCTGCTCGCCTTGGGCCACGTCGCGTTCGCCTCCGACCGCTCCACGGTCAGCGCCCCTGCGCTCACGAAGCTCGGCCCGGGCGGCGCCACGGACGCTGGGTTCCCGGTCGGGTTCGGCATGCCGTTCGTGCGGCCCGCGCTCGTGACCGGCTCGGGCGGCCGAACGTTGCTGGTGGCGAAGGGCAGCGATGCCGTGTCGTTCTGGACGCTTCGCGCAACAGGCGAGCAGAGCCAGGTGCGACTCATCCGCGATGGCGGGACCGGCGTGTGGCTGGCGTGGCTCGACCAGCGGAACGATGCCGGAGACTTGCGGTACTCGCAGCTGCTCGCGGACGGTGAGCTGGGTTCCGGCTTCACCACGACGGGCACCGTGCTGTGTGAGGCGCCCGGCGCGCAGCCAGACGCCACGCTGGCGCCCGAGGGCGCGGGCGGTTTCTTCGCCGTGTGGCGGGACGAGCGTTCGGGGGACGCCGACCTCTACGCCCGGCACGTGCTGGGCTCAGGTCTCATGGCACCCGGCTGGCCCGCGCAGGGACGCCCGCTGGCTGGGGCCGCGGGCGCACAGCACCAGCCGGTGATCGCGGCCCTGCCGGGCGGCCGAGCCATCGCTGCGTGGCGAGATGCGCGCGCTGGCACGACGCGGATCTACGCCGCGCTGCCGGACGATCCAGCGAACACGGGCGCCGATCCCGCGCCCGCAACCGAGCTCTCGCTTTCCGCCTTCGCTCCAGCGCCTGGCCAAGTGAGCGTGACGTGTTCTCTGCCGCAGGACGGCGAGGCCTCGCTCGAACTGATGGACGTCTCGGGTCGGCTGTGCGCGGCGCTGCGCCACCCGGGGCCGGCGCGCGATCGGACCGACCTGCTCGAGCCCTCAGCGCCGCTCGCGCCGGGGGTTTACTTCCTGCGCCTTCGTCAGGGCACGGCCCAGGCGAGGACCCGCGCCGGAGCGCTCCGCTGACGCGGCGCGATCCGTGTGGCCGAGCGAGCCCGACCGGCAGGGCGTTCGCGGTGGATTCGCTCGCCAGGGGCGCGCGCCGGCTGCCGGGAGCGCGCGTGCTCGACGTGCGCGATCCCGGGCACTTCGCAGAGGGGCACCCCGCAGGTGCCGGCCGCGTATCCGAGGCGGAGTTCCGCGAGCGCAGCATGGAACTCCCGGCCCGCGTCGAGCCCGTGATTGTCGTGGACGACGCCCCGACCGGCGCGCGCCGGGTGGCGCAGAACCTGGCCGAGCGCGGATACGAGCGTGTCGCCTGGCTCGACGTCCCGCTCGAACGCGACCCCGACGGGATGGTGTCCCGCGAACCGCCCGCGCGATTGTGGTCGCCCTCGCCGTTCCTCGAACGAGTACAAGGCGGGCTCCGCCGCGGCCGTGCGCTCGACCTGGCGTGCGGCTCAGGGCGGGCGTCGGTGTTCCTCGCGAGCGCGGGCTTCGAGGTGGAGGGCTGGGACATTGACGCGGGCGCGTTGCAGCGAGCGAGCGCTTTCGCGGCGCGTGAGGGAGTTGCCATCACATTCCGCGAGGTGGACCTCGAGGCCGCGGTCCCGCCCGCTCACGCGGGCGACTTCGATCTGATCTTGGTGATCCGCTACCTCCACCGCGAGCTCTTCCCCTGGATCGAGCGCTCGCTCGCTCCCGGCGGCGCGCTCGTCTACGAGACGTTCCGGCAGGGCCAGGAGCGCTTCGGCCATCCGCGGCGAGCGCGCCACCTGCTCGAGTCCGGTGAGCTGCGGCGAGCGTTCCCGTCGCTCGTCATGGACCTGCACGAAGAGACCCCAGACACCGAGCCCCCCGTGCTCGCGCGACTGCTCGCGCATCGCGTCTGATCCCGGCGACCCGGAGGGCGTGACGCGACGGCTCAGGTGCGCTTGACCACCAGGACGTCGCAGGTCGCGTGTGACACGACGTGCGAGGCGACGCTCCCGAGCACGAGCCTGGACAGTCCGGTGCGGCCGTGTGAACCGACCACGACGAGGTCGGCGTTCTCCTGCCGCGCGACGTCCACGATCGCCGCGCGCGGATCGCCAGGCAGCACCTTGTTCGTCACCTGGAACCCGGCCTTGCGAAGGTCGCCCTCTGCCTTCTTGCACAGGTCCTCGTGGTGCTGGGTGAGCTGCTCCATGAGCTCGGTGGGATAGGGGACCGCCGGCGCGAGCACGTCGACATAGGCGGCGACCGGCGTCGGCACCACGGACACCACGGTCACCCGCGTGCCCGCGGGCTGCTCGTGTCCGAGGATCCAGCGTAGTGCCGCCGCGGCATGCGGCGAGTCATCGAAGCCAAGCACGATCCTCATAGCCGCCTTCCTTCCGTTGCCGTGGGTGAGCGCCCAGCACTCGGGAGCAGCATGCTGTCACCCCCCGCGGCCGCCGGCAATCCGAGCAGGGCCAGTAGCTGGCCGGGATTATTCATGAACCGTGAATCGAGAGGGACGGATGTCCGTGAAGCGCAAGGCGTAGGCTTGGCCCGCGACGGAGTCGTGTCGGTGACACGTCGCAGGAGCGGGCCACGCCTTCAACGCAGCGATTCATGGGCAGCCGGCCCGCGCTGGCCACGGGCGCATGAACAATCCCGGTTA
>JAHFBW010000334.1 GCA_023249845.1 Candidatus Eiseniibacteriota bacterium | reverse complement strand
TGGTAGAGCAGACCGCGGAACATGGCCTCGCCCTGCCCGACCGGCGTGCGCCAGTCCTCCTCGGAGTGGATCACCATGAGCGGCGTGTTCACGCGGTCCACGAGGTGGATCGGTGAACGCTCCTCGAAGTCGCGCGGGTGCTCCCATGGCGCGCCGCGGAACCAGAACGGCTGGAACATGGCGAAGTCGCACGAATAGAACATGCCCGCCCAGTCCGAGACGCAGCGCTGGGTGATGGCTGCGGCGAAGCGATCGGTGTGGGTGACGATCCAGTTCGTGAGCAGACCTCCGCCGCTTCCGCCCGTGACTCCCAACCGCGACTCGTCCACGTAACCCTTCGCGATCACGAAGTCCACGCCGGCCATGAGGTCGCGGAAGTCCTCGCCCGGGAAGCGATACTGAATGCAGTCCGCGAACTTCTGACCGTAACTCGTACTGCCGCGCGGATTTGTATACAGCACGACGTAGCCCGCGGCCGCGAGCACGCGGAACTCGTGGAAGAAGCCCACGCCGTACGCGGTGTGCGGGCCGCCGTGGATCTCGAGGATCAGCGGGTACTTACGCTTGGGGTCGAAGTCCGGCGGCTTCACGATCCAGCCGTGGATGCGCAGACCGTCCGCGGACGGGTATTCGATCTCCTCGACATCGCCCAGCGGCTGCTCGGCGAGCCACTCCCGGTTGGGATCCCAGAGCCGCGTGAGCTTCCGGGTGGCGAGGTCGCAAACGGCCAGCTCCCCGGGCGAACGAACCGAGCCGAGCGCGAGCGCGACGCCTCGTCCGTCATCGGAGAGCGAGCCCGCGATCACCTCGTTGCCGGAGCCGGTGAGGTCTTCGACGCGGCCCGACGCGATGTCCAGGACCGCAAGCTGGCCCGCGCCGCGGCGCGCGTGCACGAACACGGCGCCGCTAGCATCGGCGGTGAACCCGAGCGGCATCGCGCCGCCGCCTCGTGGCGGGTGCTGATCGGAGCTGATCGCTTCGCCGACGTGAAGGTCCAACCCCTCGGTGAGCACGCGCGGCGTCTGTTGTGGCCACTCCCCTTCGAACAGGAGCAGGTCCTCGGCCTCGTACGTATTGGGCGTCAACGAACGGATACCACCCACCGCGACGAGCCGCCCGCCCGGGCCCTCGGCGAACGCCGCGATGGGGCCGGCGATGTCGGCCACGAGCCGCATCGCATCGCCCTCGGTGGGCTCGGCGAGATCCGGGGACACGGCGCGGACGTCGCTGTCCTCGGCTGGCTTCGCGAACCACGGTTGCTCCCGCCGGTCGGTGCCGAACAGGATGTGCCGGCCATCGCGCGACCACACCGGCGCCGTCTCCTTGTAGCGGTCCCCGCATGTGAGCCGCCTGGGCTCGCCGCCGTCGAGGTTCGTCATCCAGACGTGGTCGAGGTGTTCGAAGTCGGTGAAGCCCTCGTTGTTCCAGCGATACTCGGCGCGCGTCACGATGCGTGCGGGTTCGTTCTTGGGAGGCTTCTTTTCCGGCGTGTCGCGTGCCGGGTCGTGCCCGGAGAGGAACGCGAGGCGCTTGCCGTCCGGGGACCATGCCGGCGAATGCGCGCCCTTCTCGAGCTTGGTGAGCGCGCGCGCCTCACCGCCCGCGAGCGGCAGGACGTGGACCTGGGTCACCTTCGCCGACTCGGCCTTGCGCACGAACGCGAGTTGCGAGCCGTCGGGCGACCAGCGCGGTTGCGACGAACGTCCGTCGAACGTGAGCGAGCGCGGGGCCACCGGCGCAGCGCCCGGCCCGGGCACGTCTACCAGCCAGAGGTCGGTGCGGTACTCGTCCTCTTCGGCGTCCACGCGAACGAGCGTGAACGCGATCCTGGAACCGTCGGGCGAGATCCGGGGGTCGGCGATCCAGCGGAATCGCAGCAGGTCTTCTTCGCGCATGGGTACTCCGGGCAAGGTCCAATGGTGGAAGCGAACAGGTTACCTCACGCCCGCCCGACGCAGCCAGACACCCAGGGCTGCGTTCTGCTAGCGTTGGCAACATGGATCCGAGCACCCTGCCCCGCGAGCTCCGGCCGTTCCTCGACGAATCCGGACGACTGCGGCAATGGCCGTCCCTTTACAAGGTGCAGCGCATGGCGGTCGCGCTGCTCGCGCGGCGTTTCACGCTCGGCCACGAGTACGCGGAGCGCGAGGTGAACGAGGCGGTCATGGACGGCCACACGTTCGCGGACTGGGCGCTGCTCCGGCGCTGCCTCGTGGACTGGGGCTTCATGGCACGTGAGTCGGATGGTACGCGGTATCGCCTGCGCCCCGACTCGGAGAGCGCCATCGAGCGCGAACTGAGGCCCGGCGGCCCCGCCGCGTGAGCGAAGCTCCGCGCGCGCGCGGCGCCGCGCCGTGGTTGGCGTTCGGGTTGTGCTGCTCGATCTGGGGCAGCACGTTCCTGTTCATCCGCTTTTCCAACGACACCGTCCCGCCGGTGTGGGGCGCGGCGGTCCGGCTGCTGCTCGCCTCCGTGCTGTTCGCGCTGCTCACCCGAATGCTGCGCGCGCCCTGGCCGAAAGGGGCCCAGCTTCGCGCCTCGCTCGCGTTCGGTGTCGTGGATTTCGGCGTGAGCCTGCCGCTCCTCTACTGGGGAGAGGCGCGCGTGCCGAGCGGGATCGCCGCGGTGATGTTCGCGACCATACCGCTCAGCACCGCGATCTTCGCGCGCCTCGCGGGGCTCGAGCTGCTGCGGCCGCGCATGGTGCTGGCTTCGTTGGTCGCGATCGGCGGCGTGGCGCTGCTCTTCTCCTCGAGCCTCGGCGGCTCGTACGAGTTCTCCCGACTGTTCGCCGTGTGGCTGGCGGCCACGACGGCCGCGCTCGCCGGCGTGCTGCTCAAGCAGGCCCCGGGTGCCCACCCGTTCGCGATGAACGCCTGGGCGCATGGCGTGGGCGGCGTGATGTGCGTGGTCGCGAGTCGGCTCCTGGGCGAGACGCAGGCGTGGCCGGCGGGACGCTCGTGGATCCCCATCCTCTATCTCGCGACCGCTGGCTCGCTCGGCGCGTTCGCCGCGTTCGCGTGGCTCCTGCAGCGCTGGCCCGTGACGCGAGCGAGCTTCATCGCGGTGATCGTGCCCGTCGCGGCGCTGGCGCTCGGCGCGGCGGTGCGCCACGAACATCCGAGCCCGGCGGCACTCGCGGGCGCGGTCGTGATCCTCGGCGCGGTCGCCACCGGCATCCTCGGCGACCTGCACGCGCGGCGCTGATCGGGTCTCATCGGGCGGGCCCCGCACGGGCGCGCCGAAGGTTCACCGGCCCGGCCTATTGCGGGATGCCCCATGCGCGGCGTACGACGCGCAGGTCGCCGCCGCTGGACACCCGTCGCTCGAGGTCGCGAACGCGAGGCGCCAGTCGCTCCCCCGCCTCGCTCGCGGACCACTCCGAGAGCACGCTGACCCCCTCGCGCTCGTCCGTCGCGGGCAACTCGCGCCCCAGGTCGAGCAGTCGGCCGCCACTGGACTCCGCGAGCCCGGCGAGCGAAGCGGCGACGGCCGCGAACCCCGCCGGGTCGACGTCCTCGAGCCAGCCGAAGAGCCA
>JAHFBW010000333.1 GCA_023249845.1 Candidatus Eiseniibacteriota bacterium | reverse complement strand
CGCCGCGCGGGCCGGTGCGCACGAACTCGGCCTTGTTGAGCGTGAGGCATTCGGCGAGCGCGGGCACTTCCACGACGCCGCCGATCGGCTCCGGCGCGGTCGGCGTGACGCCCAGCCATTCCCAGCCGCGGCGGATCACCTTGCCCAGCGTGGAGACGGCCAGCCCGCCCGCGTCCTCCGGAAGGGCTGTCGCGGCCAGCGTGAGATAGCCGAGCGCCGAGGGCTTGCGCCTGCGCCCCATGCGCACCTCGATGGCGGCGCGCTCGCGATCGAGCACCGGCTCGGCCGGGACGGTGCGGCCGTTCACCACGAAGCGCACTCCGCGCGGGTACGTCGGCGCCAGGATGGCTTCGAACACCGACTCGAACAGCGGCTGGAAGTGCCGGCGGAGCGTGGACTCGAGGAATCCGGCGTCGAGCAGCGGCGACAGCGGGTTCCGGAGCTTCATCGCGACGGCGGTGCCGCCATGGGTCACACGGCCCGGCGGTGGCACCCACTTCCAGGGCGCCCTGTGCTTGGACGCCAGATGCCACTGGCTCGCCACGTGCGTCTTGCCGCGGCGCGTCTCGGTGACCACGTCCTCGCACAGAAGCAGGCCCAGCTTGATGCCCACGCCGGCGAAGCCGATACCCTCGCCGCGCGTCTTGGTGCTGGCGGCGATGTCATGGAAGCGCGCGAGGTCGCGCCGCTTCATTCCGGCGCCGTCGTCGAGCACCACCAGCGTGGCCGCGGCCGTGTCGGCCTCGAACCCGATCCGGGTGGCGCCCGAGTCGAGCGAGTTGGCCACGATCTCGGTGAGCACGGTCTCCTCGATAGCGCCGGTGTAGGCGTCGCGGAGATCCTCGAGCAGGTGCAGCAGGTCGACGCGGGTCTCGCCCATGGGGCGACAGTGTCGCTTAGAAGTCGAACTCCTGCACCTCGCGCTCCGCTCCTTCCTTCACGCGCAGCGCGCCGGGCTCGGTGGCGGTGAGCAGGACGGCGCCGCAGGCGAGGCAGACGCGCGCGGTGACGGGACTCGTGTGCGCGTCGTCCACCGCGAGACGCAGCGCCACGGTGCCGACGAACGTGGCCTCGGCAAGATCGATGCCCTTGCAGCGGATGCATGCGGTGGGTTGCGACATGGCTCCCTCCCCAATGCGGACTGCGCGTTGGCGCAGTCGGGTACGGCTAGATGGCGTCGCTCGGCTTTCCGCGCAGTTTGTTCCACACGAGCCGCAGGAAGTCGTAGTGCCGGTCCACCACACGTTCCTTGAGCGGGATGATCGCGTTGTCGGTGATCTGGATGCTCTCGGGGCACACTTCGGTGCAACACTTGGTGATGTTACAGAGGCCCAGTCCGGCGTGCTCCTTCAAGAACTTCGTGCGGTCCTCGCCATCGATGGGGTGCATCTCGAGCGCGGCGATGCGCACGAAGAAGCGAGGGCCCGCGAACCTGTGCTTGAGCTCATGTGCGCGCAGGACGTGGCACACGTCCTGGCACAGGAAGCACTCGATGCACTTGCGGAACTCCTGCACGCGGTCCACGTCACTCTGCTGCCACTTCCACTCGGCGCCGGGCCGCGGCTTGAACGGCGCGATCCGCTTGTTCACCTCGAAGTTCCATGACACGTCGGTCACCAGGTCGCGCACGAGCGGGAACGTCTTCATGGGGCGCACGCTCACCGGCTCGCCCTCGGCGAAGTGGTCCATGCGCGTCTTGCACATGAGTGATGGCTTGCCGTTCACCTCGGCGCTACACGATCCGCACTTCGCGGCCTTGCAGTTCCAGCGCACGGCGAGGTCGGGTGCGCGGTGCGCCTGGATCCAGTGGATGGCGTCCAGCACCACCATGCCGGGTTCGATCGGCACGCGATACTCCACCTCCTGCCCGCCCGAGGCGTCGCCGCGGAACACGCGGACGGAGGCCTCGCGGCTGCCCTCACCGCTCATCGCACGCTCTCCTTCTCGGGTGCGGGGTTCGCGTCGAACAACTGCTTGAGCTCGGCTGGCATCTGCGGCAGCGGCGTCGCAGCGACGTTCGTGCCTGACGCCGTGCGCGTGACGCAGAAGTTCACCTGCGAGAGCGCAGCATCCACGCCGGTGAAGTCCAGGCGCGAGTGCGCGCCACGGCTCTCCTTGCGCAGCGCGGCGGAGCGGGTGATGGCCTCGGACACCGTCAACATGTTCTGAAGGTCGCGTGCCAAGTGCCAGCCAGGATTGAACATGCGCGAGCCCTCCACGCGCACGGCGGCGGCACGGGCCTTGAGCTTCCCTAGCTCCAACAGCGCCGAATCGAGGTCGGCCTGCACGCGGAAGATGCCGACCAGGCGGTCCATGCAATCCTGAAGCGCGCGGTGCACCTCGTACGGGTTCTCACCCGCGCTGCGGTCGAACGGAGCCAACAGCGCGCGGCACTCGGCCTCGATCTCGGCCTCGTTCGGCGCCGGCATCTCGGCGAGCCCTCGCGCGTACGCCGCGGCGCCAGCGCCCGCACGGCGACCAAACACGAGCAGGTCCGAAAGCGAGTTGCCGCCGAGGCGATTCGCGCCATGCAGCCCCGCGGCCGCCTCGCCCGCGGCGAACAGGCCGGGCACGGTGGCCGCCGCGGTGTCGGGATCCACGCGCAGCCCCCCCATCATGTAATGCGTCGTGGGGCCCACCTCCATGGGCTGCTTCGTGATGTCCACGTCGGCCAGCTCCATGAACTGGTGGTACATCGAGGGGAGCTTCCGTTTCACGCGATCGGCGGGCAGGTAGCTGATGTCGAGGAACACGCCGCCGTGCGGCGAGCCGCGGCCCTCCTTCACCTCGGTGTAGATGGCACGCGCCACGTTGTCGCGGGTCGAGAGTTCGGGCGGACGGCGGAACTTGGACTGTCGCCCCGCGACGGTGTCCTCGGTCCACTGCCGCGCCTCGTCGTCGGTCTCGGCGTACTCGTGCCGTCGCGCGTCGGGCAGGTACTTCCACATGAAGCGCTCGCCCTTGCTGTTCCTCAAGATCCCGCCCTCGCCGCGCACGCCCTCGGTGACCAGCAGGCCCATCACGCCGGGAGGCCACACCATGCCGGTCGGGTGGAACTGCACGAACTCCATGTCGATCAGCTCCGCGCCCGCGTCGTACGCCAGCGCCTGGCCGTCGCCGGTGTATTCCCACGAGTTGCTGGTCACGCGGTAGCTCTTGCCGATGCCGCCGGTGGCGATGACGACCGCCTTCGCGCGGAACACGACGAACCTCCCGCTCTCGCGCCAGTAACCCAGGGCGCCGGCGATGCGATCGCCGTCCTTCAAGAGCCGGGTGATGGTGCACTCCATGTAGATGTCGAGTCCCGAGTGGACGCCCTTGTCCTGGAGCGTGCGGATCATCTCGAGCCCGGTGCGGTCGCCGACGTGCGCGAGTCGCTTCCAGGTATGGCCGCCGAATGCGCGTTGCAGGATGCGGCCGTCGGGGGTGCGATCGAACAGTGCCCCCCACTGCTCCAGCTCACGCACGCGATCGGGCGCTTCCTGCGCGTGGATCTGCGCCATGCGCCAGTGGTTCAGGAACGAGCCGCCCTTCATGGT
>JAHFBW010000062.1 GCA_023249845.1 Candidatus Eiseniibacteriota bacterium | reverse complement strand
GTACGGGGACAGCTTGTCCACCGCGCGCTCGATTGCGCGGGCCGGGTAGAGCAGGCAAGCCAGCGTCGTGAACACGAGCTGCAGGTCGTACGACATGGACGCTTTACGGACGTAGTCCCGCGCCAGCTTGAGCTTCTCAGGCAGGATGCGCTCGACGTACGTCGCCTCGGGATCGCCCGACTTATCGAGCAGGTTGTTCTCGTCGCGGTAGCGGATGGACGCGAGGTCGGTGATGCCGGGACGGATCTTGAGGATCTCAGTGAACTCCGCGCGGAACATGTCCACGTAGCGCGGCACCTCGGGACGCGAGCCGACGAGGCTCATGTCGCCGACGAGCACGTTCCAGAGCTGAGGCAGCTCGTCCAGCTTGGCCGGACGCAGCAGGCCGCCGATCGCCGTGACGCGCGGGTCATCCTTCACCGTGATGGCCGGACCCTGCGCGGGGCCGTCCACGCGCATGGTGCGGAACTTGAGGATGAAGAAGGACTTGCAGCCGCGTCCCACGCGAAGCTGCCGGAACAGCACCGGGCCGCCGTCCTCGAGCTTGATGAGCACGGCGAGCACGAGGAACACGGGCCACAGCAACAGCAGGCCGAACGCCGAGGCAGTAATGTCGAGTAAGCGTTTCATCGGCGGTCCTCCTTCGCGATGTCCCGCACGGCGTCGATGACATGACGCACGTCTTCGTCCTCCATCTTGGCGTAGATGGGGAGCGAGACGATGCGCTCGTAGGCGGCCATCGCATGGGGGAAGTCGCCCGGCTGGAGCGCGTAACGCTCGCGGTAGTAGGGGTGAACGTGCAGGGGGATGAAGTGCACGCTGACCCCGATGTTCCGGGCGATGAGCTTCTCGATGAACACATCGCGGCCGATGCTGAGCCGCTCCGTGTCCACCTGGATGACGTAGAGGTGCCAGCCATGGGCGTGGCGATCCTCCACCTGGGGCACGCGGATGCCCGGCACGTCGCGCAGACCCGCGTCGTACTGGTCCGCGATCGCGAGGCGCCGCTGGTGGAATGCGTGCACCTTGCGCAACTGGTGGATGCCGATGGCGGCGGCGATGTCGGTGAGGTTGTACTTGAAGCCCGGGGCGAGGATCTCGTAGGACCACGACCCGTTCTGGGTGTAGCGCTTCCACGCGTCACGGCTCATGCCGTGCAGGTGCATGAGCTTCATCCGGTCGGCGAAGTCCTCGCGGTCGGTCACGACCATGCCACCCTCGCCGGTCGTGAGGTTCTTCGTCGCGTAGAAGCTGAAGCAGGTGATGTCGGAGAGCGTGCCGACGAGGCGTCCCTTGTAGAGCGTGGGGATCGCGTGCGCAGCGTCCTCGACCACCGGGATGCCGTGCTCGCGGCCGATCGTCATGAGGGCGTCCATGTCGCAGGCCTGCCCCGCGAAGTGCACGGGCAGGATGGCCTTGGTGCGCTCGTTCACGCGGCGAGCCACCGCGGCGGGGTCGATGTTGAGCGTCTTGGGGTCCACGTCGGCAAACACCGGGCGTGCGCCCAGGTGCTCGATCACCGCCGCGGTGGCCGTGAACGTCATCGGCGTCGTCACGACCTCGTCGCCGGGACCCACCCCGATCGCCTCGAGGGCCAGGTGGAGCGCCGCGGTGCACGAATTCACGGCCAGCGCGTGACGCGCGCCGGTGAACTCCGCGAACTCACGCTCGAATTGCTTGACCTTGAGACCGGTGGTCAACCAGCCCGACCGCAGGCACTGCACGACCTCGTCGATCTCCTCGTTCCCCAGGAGAGGTTGAGCGAAAGGAAGGAACTCGCCTCGCATGCCGAATCCTTTGCGGTCTCCCCGTGGGGAGGAACGCCGCGGTTGCAGAAACCCGAAGATGTCAGTGCTGATAGGAACCGTAGTAGTGGAGCAACGGATCGGCGTGACGCATGTCGAGCTGGTTCAGCACCACGCCGACGAAATTGGGAGACGAACGCTCGAGTTGGGCCTTGGCCTGCTGCACGATCTGCACGTCGTAGCCGTCCGCCTTCACCACCATGATCACGCCGTCGGCCATGGCCGACAGCATCTCGGCCGGGCTCGCCATGGCGACCGGCGGCGAGTCCACTAGCACGACATCGAACATGCGGGCGAGGCGCTCGAGCAGCCGCGCGAAGGGCTGCGAGTAGGTCTCGTCGAGCAGGCTGTAGGGCACCGCGCCGCTCGTGAGCACCTTGAGCTTCTCGAATGACGTGTCGAGCAGGAAGCCCGGGATCTGGTTCGTGAGGAACGGGCGCTTGAGGTAACCCGAGAGCTTGTCGAGCACGCTTTCACCGAGCAGGTTGTCCCGGGGCGCCTCGGCGTTCTGGCCCGAGGTGGCCGGCAGGTAGGCCTCGGCGGTCTCGGTGAACGTGCACTCCGGTCGGCGGAGCGCCAACAGGCAGCGCAGCGATTCGCGGATCTGGGCCGTGAGCACGCCGCCCAGCGCGTCGTGGTCCACGTAGCCCAGGCCCATGAGCACTTCGCCGAGCGGGCGGGTCGCCGTGCGCTGCAGGTTGAGCGCGCGGTCGCGCTGCTCGGTGGTGATGCGGCCGGCGCGGACGAGCAGGTGGCCGAGGCGCATGTCCTCGTCGTAGACCGGCATCTGGATACTGCGGATGCGCCCGCCCTGGAGGGTGAGCCGGAAGTGCTGGCCATTGTCCTTCACGAGCAGCTCGCCCGTCTTGCCCTGCGCTTCGAGCACTTCCAGCCAGTCGCCGATGCCGAACTGGCTGGGAGTCTCGCGACCGATGTCCAGGTGGTAGAGCTCGGTGAGCAGTTCGCCGAGGCCGCGGCGATTCTCGAGTCCGAACAAGCGATGGAGCGTCGGACGGTAGCGATCCGTGTCCACGATGACCACGCTCAAGCGGCCCGAACGCGCCAGGGCGCGGCCGAGTCCGGCGGTGATGGTGGACTTGCCCTCCCCCGGACCGCTGCTCGTGATCACGTAGGTCTTGACGCCGCGCTGCAGGTGCTCACCGAGCGACGCGGCGAGGGAATCGAAGTACGAGTCCTCGACCAGGTCGACCGGTTTCCGCACCAGCGACGCGAATTTCTTCCGGTACTGCTCCATCGACTCCTCCGGCGGGGGACCAGCGAACAGCGGGGATCTGGGCCGCGCTCCTTGGGGAGGGAGCGCGGGTGCGGCCTAGAGTCGCTTGGGGACCATCCCCATGACCGGCAGCTGGAGTTCATTAACGACATCGCGCGGCGTGCGGATCGTGCGGCGCAGCGCCTCCAGCGTCAGCGCGAGGCCGACGCCGAACACGAGGCCGAGCACGAGTCCGATCGCCACGTTCAAGACCTTGCGCGGGCGAACCCGTTCGAGCGGCACGGTGGCGAGCTGCGCCACCTCGACCGTGGCGGGCTGGATGGTCTGCGCGATGTCCTGTTCCTGCACCTTCTTGAGCAGCATCGTGTAGAGATCGCGCTGCGTGTTGAGCTCGCTCTCGAGCGTCGAGTACTTGTAGGAGCTGTCACTGAGCGTCTTGAGATCGTGCTCGTTGCGGACCGTGGCCTGATCGATGCCGTCCACGCGCGCCGCGAGCACGTCGCGCTGGCCCTGGAGGTCCGAGTAGGCCTTCTGAAGCTCGCGCCGCATGGCTTCGCGCAACCCCTGCGCCTGCGCCTCGGCCGCGGCCACCTCGGGACTCTGTTCGCGATACTGACGTCGGAGCGAGAGCACCTCGGTCTCGGCCTTCTGGAGCTCGCTGTAAAGGCGGTCGAGCGCGTCGGTCTGCACCGGTGGGTTCGCCCAGTTCGGCGACGACTCCTGGCGGAACGCGCGGATGCGCGCGAGCTGCGCATCGACGACGCGCAGGTCTGCGCGCGTCTTGATGGACGACGATGAGAGCTCGGTCGCGGCCTGCGTGAGCTGCTTGCTGCGCTCACCGGCCAGCGCCAGTGTGGCGTTGTGCGAGCCGTAGAGAGACTTCTCGGACGCTTGGATGACCTGGCGCAAGTCCTCGATCTGCGCGCGCAGCGCGACAAGGCGATCGGCGTCGGCGGCGCGGCGAATATCCGACTCGTTGCGCACGAACAACGTCACGACGGCGTTCGCGATCTCGGCCGCGGAATTGGCGTCGGAGTGCTCGGCGTTCACGTCCACGAGCCGCGTGTCGCGGAGCGGGCGCACGCTGATGTTCTTGGCGAGCCAGTCCACGTCGGAGCGCAGCTGCGCCTCAAGCGCGCTGGGTGCCACGATGGGCTCGAGGCTCGCGGACGCCGTGGCCTTGGAGGCCTGGGTACCCGTGGACTCACCCGTCGCCTGGCCCAGCACGACGCCGCGGGCCTCCATCTCGCGCGCGACGCGCTCGAGGACGTCGCGGCTCATGATGCGCTCCGCCGTGGTGAGCAGCGACAGGTTCTCGGAGACCGTGGTCGGACTCTCGACCGTGGCGCCCGTGAGCGGCGAGCGGCTCTGCGAAGGCTGGATCGTGAGCCGCGCCGCGGTGCGGAACACAGGGGGCGTGACGGCGTTGAGGACGAGGGCGAGAAAAACGAAGCTCAGGGTGGAGAGCAGAACCTCGCCGCGACGGCGGGCAAGCACTCGGCCGAGGTCTCGGACCTCAAAGTCGTTCGAACGGAACATGGTGGGGGCAGTTCCAGTGCGTGACATGCGGTTTTGGCGAACTGCCCGACGACGCGAGGAGAGAATTCGCGCCCATTTGACCGCGTCCGTGCTCCTGGCCGCGAGCGTCTCGGGGGGGGCAGATCACCTTCAGGAACATCTGGAGTCGATGCTTGGCCCGAGGGTCGGGGGGACCGCAACGAGCCTGAAACAGAATACCGAGTGAATGTTGATTAGGCAAGCCGAATCGGGCTTCGAGTCGAAATGTGGAATCGACCGCTGAACGCGTTCTATGCACGCGACGCGTTCTGCGCGAACCGGGGCCTTCACCTTGCAAGGTGCATCGGTGGACCCGTCGCTCAACTCACGTTCAGTGGGCCTGCACTTTCCGATGGTCCGAGCAAACATCCGGTGAAAGTGTCAGACCGCTCGACGCTTTCAAGCGACATCTCCCAGCGGTATCAGACGGACGCGTACTCCTCGACCGGTGGGCAAGCGCACACCAGGTTCCGGTCGCCGAACGCATTATCCACACGCCCGACCGCCGGCCAGAACTTCCGCTCGCGCACCCAGGGAAGCGGGAACGCCGCGCGTTCCCGCGAGTAGGGCCGCTTCCAGTCATCCGAGAGGACCGCTTCGAGCGTGTGCGGCGCCCGCTTGAGCGGGTTGTCGTCCCTCGGAAGCGTCCCGGCCGCGATGTCCGCGATCTCGCCCCGGATCGTCGCGAGCGCCTCAACGAACCGGTCCAGCTCGGCCTTGGACTCGCTCTCAGTGGGCTCGATCATGAGCGTACCGGCCACCGGGAACGAGATGGTCGGTGCGTGGAACCCGTAGTCCATCAGCCGTTTGGCGATGTCCTCCACGTCCACTCCGGAAGCCGACTTGAGCCCGCGCGGGTCCACGATGCATTCATGGGCGACCGTCCCATTCCGTCCTCTATAGAGGACCGGGAAATGCGTTTCGAGGCGCTTCGCGAGATAATTGGCACTCAGAATGGCGACCCGAGATGCCGCAGCGAGCCCCTCCGCTCCCATCATCATGATGTACATCGCCGAGATGGGGAGGATGCTCGCGCTTCCCCACGGCGCAGCGCTCACCGCTCCGATCGGCCGGTCTCCCCCGGTGCTGACCAGCGGGTGTCCGGGAATGAACGGCGCCAGGTGGCGTGCGACACCGATCGGTCCCATGCCGGGACCTCCCCCGCCGTGCGGGATGCAGAACGTCTTGTGCAGGTTCAGGTGGCAGACGTCGGCACCGAAGTCGCCCGGCCGGCAGAGGCCGACCATGGCGTTCATGTTCGCGCCG
Organism: Candidatus Eiseniibacteriota bacterium; assembly: GCA_023249845.1. GTDB lineage: Bacteria > Eisenbacteria > RBG-16-71-46 > RBG-16-71-46 > RBG-16-71-46 > JAIOPA01. The sequence goes on along the minus strand of JAHFBW010000062.1, from coordinate 8,054 downwards.
TCCATGTAGACCTGGCCGCCGGCCTCGTGGATGATCCGGCAGATCTCGGTGATCCCCTCCTCGAATACCCCGTGCGTCGAGGGATAGGTCACCATGAGTGCTGCGAGGTCGTTTGCGTGCTCCGTGACCTTGGCTCGCAGGTCCGCGAGATCGATGTTTCCACCCGCGTCCGTCTTCACCACCACCACGGACATGCCGGCCATGACCGCGCTCGCCGGGTTCGTGCCATGCGCCGACTGCGGGATCAGGCACACGCGCCGGTGGCCGTTCCCGCGGGATTCGTGCCACGCGCGGATGACGAGCAGTCCCGTGTACTCCCCTTGCGAGCCGGCGTTCGGCTGGAGCGACACGGCGTGGAAACCCGTCACCTCGGCAAGTGCGCGCTCGAGCTGCTCGAAGAGTTCCCGGTAGCCCCTCGTCTGGTCCGCGGGCGCGAACGGGTGGAGCCCGCCCACCTCGGGCCAGCTCACCGGGAACATCTCGGCCGCGGCGTTCAGTTTCATCGTGCAGCTACCGAGCGGGATCATGGAATGCGTGAGCGACAGGTCGCGGGACTCGAGCCGGTGCAGGTAGCGCATCATCTCCGTCTCGGAGCGGTAGCTGTGGAACACCGGGTGCGTGAGGTAGGCGCTCGCACGCGCGAGGCGCGCGTCCACCCGTGGTTCGGTCGTCGCAGCCGAATCGCGCGCGGCGTCGCCGCCGAACACCGCGAGCAGGTCGCCGAGGTCGGCCGCGGTGGCCGTTTCGCCGAATGACACAGTGACACTGCCGTCGTCCAGATAGCGAAGGTTCAAGCGGCGCGCCTCAGCCGCCCGTCTGATCGCCGCAATGCTGTGCGCGGCCCCAAGTTTCACGTGCACCGTATCGAAGAAGTCGGCGTGCAGGACGGTGTGTCCCTGCCGGCGCACGCCAGCCGCGAACGCCTGCGCCATCGCGAACGCGTGTCGGGCGATCCGCTCGAGTCCTTCGGGGCCGTGCCATACCGCGTACATCCCCGCCATCACCGCGAGCAGCACCTGCGCAGTGCAGATGTTGCTCGTCGCCCGCTCGCGGCGGATATGTTGCTCGCGCGTGCCGAGCGCCATGCGGAGCGCCGACTTGCCGTTCGCGTCGCGGGACACTCCGATGATGCGGCCTGGCAGCAGGCGCTTCCACTCGTCCCGCGTGCTGAAGAATGCGGCATGCGGCCCGCCATAGCCCATGGGAACGCCGAACCGCTGTGACGAGCCCACCGCCACGTCGGCACCCCATTCGCCGGGTGGCACAAGCATGGTGAGTGCCAGGAGATCGGTCGCGACTACCACCAGTCCACCGGCCGCGTGCACCTGGGCGGCCAGCGCACGATGGTCCGCAATGGCGCCGTACGTGTCGGGGTACTGAACGAGAACGCCGCAAACACTCGCGTCGAGTTTGAACGCGGACGCCTTCTGCACCAGCACCTTGATGCCGCGCGCGCGGCCGCGCGCCGCGACCACCTCGAGGGTCTGCGGATGGCAGTCGTCGGCCACGAGGAACGTGTCGCGGCCATCCACCGCGGCGTGCACGAGCTGCATGGCTTCGGCGGCCGCCGTGCCCTCGTCGAGCAGCGAAGCGCTCGCGACCGGGAGCGCGGTCAGGTCGCTCACCACGGTCTGGAACGTGAGCAGCGCTTCGAGCCGGCCCTGCGCGATCTCGGCCTGGTAGGGCGTGTAGGCCGTGTACCAGCCGGGATTCTCGAATACGTTCCGCTGGATCACCGCGGGCACGTGGGTGGTGGAATACCCGAGTCCCAGGAAGCTCCGCCACACCTCGTTCCTGGACATCATCCCGCGAAACGCGACGAGCGCTTCCTGCTCCGAGAGGGCGGGAGGCAGCGCGAGCGGGCGCTTGAAACGGATGTTGGCCGGAATGGTGGCGTCGATGAGCGCGTCCAATGAGGAGACCCCGAGCGCGGTGAGCATCGCGCGCACGTCCGCGTCGGAGGGCCCGAGATGCCGGGGGACGAACGAGTCGGCAAGCGTTGGCGCGGTCACGGTCGATGCTCCTTGGGAACGAGGCCGGTTCGGGACGACAAGATCGGTTCGCGCCGTCTCATGAGGCGATGGAATGTCCCCTCAAACTAGTGGAGTTTCGCCGAGATTGCATGGAGCCCGGCCGCTCGCCGTGGACCTCGCCGAGCCCCCAAGCCGGGAGCCCGGCCGCCATTCTGGCGTCCGGGCTCCGGTTCACCGCGGGCTTCCGTCGCTTCACTTCACTTCGGTCTGAGGCTCGGTCGTCTGATCGACTTCGACCCTGTGCTTGCCATCGTCGACGTTCAGAAACAGCCAGATCCGGCGCCAGCGCTGGGCATCGTTCTTCGCGGTGACCGAGAGCCCCAGCCGGTCCGTGCCGGGGCGCAGCGGGACGCGGTAGCCGACGCGCCACACCTGGCTCGAGGAGTCGCGCACCATCGGGATCGCGTCACCGCGCCCGTCGGCGAGCGCCATCTCGGTGATGTCGGGCGTGCCCTCCACCGAGACCTGCACGGCCTGGCCGGCCGTGACGAACGTGTCCGAGACGGCCACCACCATGTCGGGCGGAACGGTGCCGGGATCGCTCACCGATTCGCTGCCCAGCGGCTGCGACGTCTCGATGCCGCCGGCCGGCTCGACCGGCACATTCGACGCCACCACCGCGGTGGCCGTCGAGGGCGAGTCGTTCACGTGGCTCGCGGTCGCGGCGTGATGCGTGCCACCGCCACCGCAACCCTCGAGCAACATGCACGTGGCGACGAGCGCGACGGTGGTGGCGCCCACCCACGCGCCGATCAACGCTCGCTCGCGGCGCGTCTGGCGCTCGCGGGCGATGCGGGTGGCCGCCGCGAGCGCGTTCCACTCGCTCGCGGGGTTCTGGGAGGTCTCGGGATGGCGTTCCATGGTGTGTGCTCCTTCCGGCTCGCGTCTCTCGCCGCGCCCCGTGGTGCCGGTTCCGGTTCGTGGCTCCTGGTCCCCGAGTCGGTGCTGCCGCTCGCCAGGTTCGCGGCGGCCCTCCGCCGCGGGTTCGACTCTTCTCCAGTCCACGTTCCGTGCCGTCTGGACATCTTCCTGCTAGGCAATGCTTTGTGGATTTCGAGGACGGCCGGCCGATACCTCTGTGTGTCTGTGTTGACACGCCGGCTGAGCGACCAGACCCTTGCTCGCGGAGGCAACATCTCGTGTGCCCTAGGCGATTCGCGCAGCGTGTCCTCTCGGACACACCGGGACCCGCTCGCCACGATTCAAAGCTCGCGGTCGCAGTGGCGGTTCTCATGTGGGTGGGAGTGGCGAGCGCCCAACCTCGCGAGCTGCCCGCGCGCGTGCTGTGGACTCATGACGGCGTCGTGTACGTGGCCTCCCCCGACTCGAACGCGCTCGCGCTAGGCATGACGCTCGAGTTCACGCGTGGCCGGAAACGGCTCGGGACGGCCGTGGTGCTCCGAAAGCTCGACACCTACGTGGCCCTGGCGCGCCTCGGCTCGGGCTCGCTCGACCGCGAGAAGCGGCTCGAGAAGCTGCGTGTGCGCGGCGAGGTCGCGGCGGTCTCACGCCTGGCGAAGCTTCGGCTCGGCCTCCCTGGCCGCGACCGCCCGAACCTGCTGTTCCGCTGCTCGCGGACCAGCGTGTACGGGCGTTTCGCGGGTGCCGACTATTCGACCGATACGCTGCGCGCCGGCGCGCTGCGCTTGGTCCGCACCGCGGTCGCGAGCGAAGCGGCGTCCGCCCTGTTGCCGGCCGAATCTGCGGCAGCTCCCGACACGCTCGACGTGCGGCTCTTCACGGAGTCAGCCGACCAGGAGATCGCGCTCGAACGCGGCGAGCTCGACGTGGCGGTGTTCTGGCCCGGCGAACTGTCTCCGCGCCTGCGTGCCGACCCCCGCTGGCGAGACGCCGCGCGCGGGCTCCGCTCGCGTGGCGTGCTGGTGGCGTTGCTGCCGCTGCGCGACACCGTGCACGTGCGTGAGGAAGCGCTCGCAGCCATGAACCGCGAGGCGTTTGGCGGCGACCTACTCGCCTGGCGTGAGCTCGAGCCGCCCGCCTGGACGGCCGACGGCGAACAAGGGGCCCGCTTCGAGGCGGATCCCGCATTGCCAGGTGCCAAGCTTCTCGAACGCCTGCTCGAGCGCGCGGGCGGCAACCCGCAGGCGCGCACCGTGCGCCTCGCCTACATGGACGTCGCGCTCGCCGCGGGCGATGCACTCGGAGCGACCTGGCGAACGCGCTCGGTGCAGCCGCTGTTCGCGCTGCGTTGCCCGGTGCTCGTGACGCCGGCGCTGTCCGGCGTGCTCGCGCGGCTGGGTGGCGCGGACGCGTTCGCGAACCTGCTCCGCTGCGACTCGAGTGTGCCATGAACTCGCTTCGTGCCCGACTCATCCTTGGCTTCTCGCTCGTCGCGGTGCTGCCGCTGGCCCTCGCCTTGGTGCTGCTCGAGCAGCGCATCCAGCAAACCGTGCGTGCCCAGGCAGCCGCGAGGCTCGAGCTCGCGATCGACGTGGTGCGCGGTGAACTCGCGGACGATGGCGCGCGACTCGCGGCGCGACTGCGATTGCTGGCACGCGATGCGCAGCTCAAACGCCTCCACCTGGGCGGGGGCGAGACCGAGCTGGAGCTTCGCCAGTACCTGGAGGACGAACGCTTCCTGCTCGGGCTCGACTATCTTGGCGTGACCGATACCATCGGGCTGCTGGTCGCCGACGCGAGCCTGGCACCCTCCGCAGGCGCCGCAACCGTGGGCGCGGGCTCGCTGCCTGTCGCCGTGGACAGTGCACTGGGGTTCGTCGCGCTCCCGGGTGGCGCCGGCCTCGTGCTCGATGCCCGTTCCCCCATCCTCTACGTTGACAACCGAGTCGGACTCGTGCGGGGCGGCCTGCGGCTCGACTCGCTGTTCCTCGCGAGGCTGCAGCGAACGAGCGGCTTGGATCTCGTGCTGCGCGACGACTCGGGCGCCATTCTCGCCAGCACTCTGCCCGGAACCCTCGCTCCCGCTCCGCGACCGGCCGACTCCACCGTGGGCCGCGTGCGCATCGGCACCCATTCCTACTTCACGCGCGAGGCCGACCTTCGTGATGGCGCGGGGGCCGGTGCGCGGTACCCGCGGCTGACCGCACTCGCATCCACCGCCGCGGCCGACGACGCCATCACGGTGCTGCGCTTCACGACGCTGGCGCTCGGCGGGCTCGGCGTGCTCGTGGCCATCGTGCTCGGCATCGTGTGGTCGCACCAGGTGGCGCGGCCCGTCGTGCGGCTCGCGAGCTTCTCCAAACGCATCTCGCGCGGTGAGTGGGACGAGCCGCTCTCGCTCGAGAGCATGCGCGAGCTCCAGACGCTCGTGGACGCGCTCGAGCGCATGCGCACCGACCTCGGAGGCTATCGCGAGCGGCTGCGCGCGAGTGAACGCCAGGCGGCCTATGGACAGATGGCGCGACGGGTCGCGCACGAGATCAAGAATCCGCTCACACCCATTGCGCTCTCGGTCGCCGGCCTCCAGCGTTCGTACGCGCAGGGCCGCGCCGACTTCGGCGCCACGCTCGATGAGGCGGCACGCACCGTGAGCGAGGAGGTGCAGCGCCTGAAACAACTGCTGTATGAGTTCGGCGAGCTTGGTCGCTTCCCGCCCCCGCGACCCAGCGTGTTCGACGCTCGCGAGCTGCTCCACGACTTGGGCTCTCTGCACGCGCACGACGCGGAGGCCGGCCGGCTCTCGCTGCAATCGCCCGCCGGCGCGCTGACCGTGCGCGCGGACCGCGACCAGTTGCGGAGAGCGCTCTTGAACCTGGCGCAGAACGCGCTCGACGCCACCGCGGCGGACGGTGGCCGCGTGCGCGTGAGCGCCGCGGCCGAGGTCGGGTCGTTGCGCCTTGCCGTCTCGGACGACGGGCCGGGTTTGAGCGAGGAGCAGAAGAGTCAGCTGTTTGTGCCGGGCTTCACCACGAAGGCGCACGGCAGCGGACTCGGACTCACGCTCGTGGAACGCATCGTGTCGGACCACGGCGGCACGCTCGACGTGGAGAGCACGCCGGGCCGTGGCACGACGTTCGTGATTCGGCTGCCGCTCGCCGGCGGGACGGAGGACTGAACATGCCGAGCATCCTCATCGTGGATGACGAGGCGAACATCCGCGGCACGTTGAAGGGCGTGTTGTCACGCGAGGGCTACCAAGTGGATGACGCCCCGGGCGTGGCGGCCGCCCGTGTGCTGCTCCGGGAGGCGTACGACCTGGTCCTGCTCGACGTGTGGTTCCCTGGCGAGAACGGCCTCGATCTCCTCGCATCCATCCGCGAGGACGCGCCGGAGACCACCGTGATCATGATGAGCGGCAACGCCGACCTGGAGACGGCGGTCAAGGCCACGCGGCTCGGTGCCTACGACTTCCTCGAGAAACCGTTGTCGCTCGAACGGCTGCTCGTGATCCTGCGCAACGCGTCTGAATCGAGGGCACTCGCCTCCGAGAATCAGCGCTTGCGCGCACCGTGGGCCACGTCGCTCGTGGGGGACTCCCCGGCGATGCGCAAGCTGCTTGGCGAGATCGCGCTCGCCGGTCCGTCACCGGCTCGCGTGATGCTCTCGGGCGAGAACGGCACGGGCAAGGAACTCGTCGCACGCGCGCTCCATCGGGCGAGCCCGCGGCGCGACATGCCGTTCGTGGCGGTGAACTGCTCCGCGATCCCCGACGAGCTGTTCGAGTCCGAGCTGTTCGGCCACGAGAAGGGTGCGTTCACCGGCGCCACGCAGTCTCGGCGCGGCCGCTTCGAGGAGGCGCACAACGGCACACTCATGCTCGACGAGGTGGCCGACCTCTCGGCGCGCGCCCAGACCAAGCTGCTGCGCGTGCTCCAGGAATCCGAGCTCACACGCGTCGGCGGCAGTCGCACGCAGCGCGTGGACGTGCGCGTGGTGGCGGCCACGAACCATGACCTGCCCGCGGCGGTGAAGGCCGGCGTGTTCCGCGAGGACCTCTACTTCCGGCTCGCGGTGATCCCGATCCGCGTGCCGGCGCTGCGCGAACGCACCCAAGACCTCCCGGCGCTCGTGCAGCACTTCCTCGAGGCGCTGTCGCGCGAGACCGGTCACAAGCCGCCGGCGTGGAGCGACGGCGCGCTCGCGGCACTCGCGCGCTACGCGTTCCCCGGCAACGTGCGCGAGCTGCGGAACCTGGTCGAGCGGCTCGTCATCATGAATCCTGGGGCTCGCATCGGTCCGGGCCATGTCGCTGCGGTCCTGCCGGCCCATGGATCGCTCGCGCCGTCACCGCCTGCCGCGCCCGCCGACGTGGCCGCGGAAGCCAGCGCCGCCGAACCGCCCGCCACGCTCGCCGATGCGGTCCGCAAGTTCGAACGACGGCACATCGAGGCCGCGCTCGCCGCCGAACAGGGCAACATGACGCGCGCGGCGGCCCGGCTCGGGCTCGAGCGGAGCCACCTCTACAAGAAGCTCCGCCAGCTCGGCATGCGGGCGGAAGGCTGATCCACTGCCTTGTGCTCGGGAAATTGCGCACGGGCCAATTTCCAACGACTTCGCCCGCCCATCACGACTAGGTGACAACGACTTACGGCCTTCCCGGGGCCCATCCGCAATCTTCCGAGCACAACGCAAGACTAGCGTGGGTTCTGCTTGCTCGAATCGCTCGCGGCGGGCCTGGGTCCCAGCTTGGTCGGCGCCGGCTTGGCGGACGCCTTCCCGGGGACCGCGGACTTTGTCGCGCCAGCGGGCTTGCTCGCGCCATTCCCGGCCTTCTCAGCGGGCGGCCGGGTGCGCACCGCCGCGGTGTCGGCGACGGCCGGCCTGGCGCCGGGCGTGGCGGCGGGCTTGTGGGGAAACGTCTTCGCGGCGGCGTTCGCTGCCCGTGCCCGCACGGTGTCGGGGGTTGCGACCTTCGTGGGCTGCTTTGCGGCGGGCTTCGTGGCGAGGTTCGCAGCCGGTGCCCGCGCCGCCTCGGGTGTCGCGGCCTTCGCGGCCTGCTTCAGCGGGCGGGCCCTCGCGGTATCCACGCTGGCCGGCTTCACCAGCGTGCTCGTCACCGGCGTGCTGCCCGCGGTCTTGATGGTCGAGCGCGGCAGGAGG
>JAHFBW010000332.1 GCA_023249845.1 Candidatus Eiseniibacteriota bacterium | reverse complement strand
TACCGTTGAAGGTTGAATCGGCGGGTCGGGCCCCTTGGCCCGATCCGCTGCGAATGTTCACGGCCGATGTGGCCGACATCGAGAGCAGGTGCGTCTCACTTCGTGGCGAACTCCCGCCACGGCCTGACGGGGCTCGAATCTCCATGGTGCCCCGGGAAAGGAGTCTCAAGGGTGAACAGGGAACTCCGTGGACATCCGAGGACGTCGTTGCGGTGGTCACTCGCCGCATGCTGCGCCTTGATGGTACTGCCCGTGACCGCGCACGCCGGGGTGAAGGTGTTCGACTCCCCCGACCACACGCTCGAACTTGGTATGCGCTTGCAGCAGCGCCTCGAGTACGAGACCTCGACGCCGGCACCCGGCGGCACTACCGATGGCCGTCGCGACTTCATGGTCCGGCGCGCTCGGCTCAAGGCGAACGGCAAGATGCAGGGCGTCGCCTACGGCTTCGAGTGGAAGATCGACGGCACCGACCAGACGGGCTCGACTCCGACCGCGGCGGTGGAGAACGCGTGGTTCCAGTACCCGCTGAACGGCGCAGCGCTCGAGCTCAAGGCTGGGCTCTACGACGCGCCGTTCTCGCGCGATCTGCTGACGTCGGACTCCCGGCAGCTGGCGGTGGATCGTGGCGAGGCATCCGCGGTTCCGAGCGCGATCGGATTGGTTGACAATGTCGTGGGCTTCCAGCTCATGGGTAAGACCAAGGATAGCAAGGTAAGCTACATCGTCGGCCTGTTCGACAACCGCACCATCGCCGCCGCACAGCAGGACGTGCCGATGGTGGCGGGCCGGCTCGAGATGAACCTGGCCTCCACGAAGGATGTGTACCAGGACGCACACTTCGGCACCGATCGCTGGTACTCGTTCGCCGTGAACGGGAGCTACCAGGGCGGGATCGAGAACCCGGTGACGGGGCTCGACGACAGCACGCACGCCGCCGCCGGTGTGGACGGCATGGTGGACATCCCGTTCGGCAAGTGCCGCCTGCTCGGGGTCGGCGAACTGAACGCGATCCGGGTCGAGCGCTCGGTCGGTAACACCGAGTACAACTCGACCGTCAAGATGATCGGCGTCGGTGTGCTCTTCAACGATCGCATCCAGCCGTTCATCCGCTTTGACCAGGTGCGTTCGGACGCGCTCGCCCCGCGCGGCGGCCGGCGCGACATCACTTACGTGGGCGCCAACTTCTACCAGCGTGGCCACAGTCTCAAGATCCAGGGCGACGTGCGCATGCAGGCGGGTACCGATGATCCGGTGGATGGTGCGAGGCTCCAGGCTCAGATGGACTTCTAGTCGTGGGATGGCGCCGTACTCCGATGGAGCGCGGTCGTAGCGAGAGAGCCCCAGGTGCCGATTCGGCGCCGGGGGCTTCGCCTCTTCCGGGCGACGACGTCCACATGTAGAAGTGCTCGAAAGCTGCCGATAACGTCAGATGATGTTTCGCAAGTGCCTGGTCCTCCTGCTCCTCCTCTCGCTGCACGCGTTTCCCGCGCGCGGTGCGCTGCTGCATCGCGGCTCGGCGCCGCCTCCGCACGCGCCACTGCCGCCCGTCGCGGGCCGCGTCCTCGTCGTGGACGACGTGGGGCGCTTCCAGCTTGGTCCCGAGCGGCAGCTCACCGCCACCCGCGGCGCCCTCTCCCAGATCCTCGCGCGGCACGGCTTGTCGCACGGGGCGGCCCTGTGGCGCGGCGCCAATGCACGCGGACCACGCTTCCTCGTGCTCGACAGTCCGCGCGCGGAATTCGATCCGATGAAGGTCGCCGCGGAGCTCCGCGCCACCGGCCTCGTGCGCGCCGCGGTCCCCGACATGCGCGTCCGGCTGCACGTGGTCCCGAACGATCCCGACGTCGGGTTCCAGTGGTACGTGGACGACGGCGGCTTCGCCGACGTGAGCCTGCCGGCCGCCTGGGATGTGGAGCGGGGCTCCGGTGCAGCGCGCATCGGCGTCATGGACACGGGCGTGGACATGAGTCACCCGGACCTTGCCTCCAAGATCTGGACCAATCCGGGCGAGACCGCGGGCAATGGCGTGGACGACGACGCGAACGGTTACGTGGACGACGTCCACGGCTGGGACTTCGGCGACGGTGACAACGATCCGAACCCGCACGCCGTCCCCGACCCCGAGGCGTTCGACGTGGACGTGGGCTTCCACGGCACGTTCGTTGCGGGCGTCGCGGCCGCCGCCACCGACAACGGCGAGGGCATCGCGGGTGCCGGCTGGAACTGCCCAGTCGTTCCGCTCAAGGTGGTGGACTCCGCGGGCGACATCTCGCTCGCGGCGATGACCGAGGCGTTCGGCTACGCCACCGCGATGCATCTCGAAGTGCTGAACATGAGCCTCGGCGTCACCGACGCCCCCGGTGTCGCCGCGTACTTTCAGGCGCTGGTGGACGCCGCGACCGACGCGGGCGTGCTGTGCGTTGCGTCGGCGGGCAACAGCGGCACCGCGGCGCTCAACTACCCTGCGGCCTGCGCGGGCGTGCTGTCCGTGGCCGCGACGGACGCCGCGAACGACCGCGCCTCGTTCTCGAACTACGGACCCACCGTGCGCATCGCGGCGCCCGGCGCCGGCATGTGGTCCGCGCTGTGCCAGAACTATCCCATCGACGAGTTCAGCCAGCTTTTCTACGAAGTGTTCTTCGGATGGGACGCCGTGACCCCATACATGGGCGGCGACGGCACGTCGTTCTCCTCACCGCTCGTGGCGGGAGCGTGCGCGCTGGTCCGCTCGCGCCATCCCGGCTGGCCACCGCTGGTCGTGGGCGCGCACATGGTCGCAACCGGCGATGTCGTCGGCTACGACCATCCCATCGGGCCGCGGCTCAACGTGCTCCGCGCCGTGACGGAGCAGCCGCTGGCGGTGGGACCGGGGCAGGTCGTCCGGAGCGGCCTCGAACTCTTCCCCAACCCGTTCACGGCCGAGGCGCTGGTCCGATTCGAGCTGGCCGCGGCCGGAAGCGCGCGCCTGCGCATCCTGGACTGCTCGGGTCGGTTGGTGCGGGAGCTCGCGAGGTCCGAGTACGCGGCGGGTTCGCATGCATTGCACTGGGACGGCACCGACTCGCGCGGGGTTCGTGTCCGACCGGGCATGTACCTGGTCCGACTGGACACACCGGCGGGGCCGCGCTTCCGGAAGTTGGTGCGGACACGATAACGGCGCCGGGGGGTCGGCTCCCGGCGCCAGGATCGCCGCCGCTCATGGCAAGGGCGGTCCCACTTCGATCAGGACGGCGCGCCCTCCGTGAGGCCGCCCAGGTCCGGCGTCTCCTCGAGCGCCTCCTCGCGGCGGTGAGCTTTCGCGACCACCGTGTACACGGCGGGGACCACGAACAGCGTGAACGCGGTGCCGATGATCATGCCGGTGACCAGCGAGATGCCGATGCTGTTGCGTGCGCCGGCGCCGGGGCCGCGGGCGAGGATCAGCGGCACGTGGCCGAACACGGTGGCCGCCGTGGTCATGAGGATGGGTCGCAGGCGGGTGCCCGCCGCCTGGACCACGGCACGAGCCTTGTCTAGGCCGCGCTCTTGAAGATGATTCGCGAACT
>JAHFBW010000331.1 GCA_023249845.1 Candidatus Eiseniibacteriota bacterium | reverse complement strand
TGCCGGGCTCCACCTGGGCGCCGGCTTGACGCTCACCGAGCTCACGAGATTGCCCGCGCTGGAGCGAGATTTCCCCGCCGTGGCGTGCGCCGCGTCTCTGGTGGCCTCGCCGCAGATCCGCAACATGGGCACGCTGGGTGGCAACCTCTGCCTCGACACGCGCTGCACCTACTACAATCAGACCTACTTCTGGCGCGAGGCGCTCGGCTTCTGCCTCAAGAAGGACGGCACGGTCTGCCACGTCGTGCCGCAGGGGCGGCGCTGCGTCGCCGCGCATTCCTCGGACGTGGCACCGGTGCTGATCGCCTATGGCGCTGAGGTGGAGATCGCGGGCACCGAAGGGCGGCGGCTCGTCTCGTGTGACCAGTTCTTTGTGGGGGACGGCATCCACAACAACATCCTCAAGTCCGACGAACTGGTGACGCGCGTGCTGCTGCCCGCCGCGGCGCGGGGCCAGCGCGGCGCCTACCGGAAGCTCCGGCCGCGCGCCGCGATCGACTTTCCCATGCTGTCCGTGGCGGTGACGGTGCGTGGCGACGCGACGCGGCTCGACTCCGCGCGCATCGTGGTGAGCGCGCTTGGCGCCAAGCCGCGGCTCCTGGGAGGCCTCGGGGCGCTGGTCGCCGGCAGAGCGGCCGACGAGCCCACGTTCGCCGCGGTGGCCGCCGCGGCGCACAAGCAGTGCCGGCCACTGACGAACGTGCCGTACGACGACGACTGGCGGCACGCCATGGTGCCTGTCATCGTCACGCGCACGCTGCGCGATATCTTTGGAGCGTCCGCATGACCAACGCTCGCGACTCATCGAGCCTCACGCCCGGCGAAGACGCCGACGTGTGGGCGGTGCTCGCCCGCTGGAGATCGGAGGGCCGGCGGTTCGTGCTGCTCACCGTGGTCGAGGCGCGCGGCTTCACGCCCCAGAAGCCCGGGGGCCGCATGCTGCTCGGCGAGGCGGGCGAGACGGCGGGCACCATCGGGGGCGGCGCCATCGAGCACGCCTGCCTCGACGACGCGCGCGCGCTGCTTGCGTCAGCCGAGCAGACGCGCATGGTGCGGCGGCAGCTCACCACCGAGCTCGGCATGTGCTGTGGCGGCGAGATGGTGGTGCACCTGGAGGTGCTCGAGACCCGGCCGCGGCTCATCGTGTTCGGTGCCGGCCACGTGGCGCGCCCACTCGCGTCCCTTGCGCATGGCTGCGGCTTCGCGGTCACCGTGGTGGACGCGCGCCCGGAGTGGCTCAGCGCCGAGCGCTTCCCGGACGCCATGCGGTTGCTCCGTGAGCCCGACGCGGCGGCGCGTGACGGCGGCTTCGGCCGGGACGATCTGGCTGTGGTGACGACGCACGATCACGCGCTCGACCAGCGCGTCGTCCAGGAGCTGTTGCCGCTCGAGCTGCGCTTCACGGGAGTGATCGGCAGCCTCGCCAAGCAGCGGAAGTTCGCGCTCCGCCTTCGCGCACGCGGTTTCAGCGAGGAGCAGGTCGGACGGATGCGCACGCCCGTCGGGCTCTCGATCGGCGCGCGCACGCCCGATGAGATCGCGGTGAGCATCGTGGCCGAGCTGGTGGCGGTGCGCCGGGGCGGCACGCCGGAGCGCGGCTGGCTGCCACCCGAGCGGCTGGTGAGGCGTTCGCGAGCGGCCGAGGTCGCGGGTACGACGAAAGGGGAACCGACGTGATCGCGGGCGTGCTGCTCGCGGCGGGTGCCTCCACCCGCATGGGTTCTCCAAAGGCGCTGGTGCGCTCGCGTGGCCAGTCCTTCCTCGTGCGTGGCGTGCGAGCACTATGGTCCGTGTGCGACACCGTCGTCGTGGTGTTGGGTGCGAACGGCGACCGTGTGTGCGAACAATTGAGCGAGGAGTTCGAGGCGCTGGTCGCGAAGGGCATGCTGGCGCCCGACCTTCGCTCGGGCCCGAGCGGCCGCACCGGAGAACTCGAGGTGCGCTTCGCATTCAACCGGCGCTGGGAGGACGGCATGTACTCGTCCGCGCGGGTCGGGCTCGCGCGCGCGCTCAAGCTCAAGCCCCGCGGCGTGCTGGTCCATCCGGTGGATCACCCACACGTCCGGCCCGCCACGGTGCAGGCACTCGGCGCGATGCTCGAGCAGGCGATGGCGTCGTTCGGTGGCCGTCGCGCGAATGCGTTCGACTACGCCGTCGTCCCTCGGCTCCGGGGCCGGCGCGGGCACCCGGTGGCGCTCTCTGCGGCGCTCGCCGCCGACGTCGCCAGGGATCGTTCGGCGCGGGACCTGGCCGACGCGATCCGTCGGCACGCACGGCTGGTCGGCTACCTGGACGTGGCCGATCGGGGCATCACGATCAATCGGAACACGCCCACCGGCACGTCGCGCCGCGCCTCGGGATAGCGCCGCGCGCTAACTGCGAACGAGCTGCGGAGCCATCGCGCGCAGCAGTTCCGCCATGCGTCGCACGCCGGTCTCGAGCGCCTCCTCCGTCATGCCCGCGAAGCCGAGCACGAGCCCCGGACGGCCGCCCGGGCGGATGCGGAACTCGGAGAGCGGCAGGCAGGCGAAACCTTCGGCGTTCAACGTAGTGACGGCCTCGACGTCGGACCATCCATCCGGGAGATATGCCACGCGATTGACCCCGCCCTCGCTGTCCGGAAGCTCGAGCAGATCCGAAGCGTGCGATTGGACGGCGCGCGTGAGCGCCTCCAGGCGCGAAGCGTAAAGCGTGCGAATGCGACGCAGGTGGCGCGAGAAGTGGCCTTCGGTCATGAAGTCGGCCATCACCGCCTGCAGCACGCCCGGCGACTGGCGATCCATGAGTTCACGCGCGCGCACCATGGTGGGCAGGAGGTCAGGCGGCGCCACGAGATACCCGAGCCGGAGCGAGGAATACATCACCTTGCTGAACATCCCCGCATAGAGCACGCGACCGTGCGGGTCGATGCCCTGGAGCGCGGCGAGCGGCCGACCCCGGTAGCGGCACTCCCCCGCGTTATCGTCCTCGAGGATCCAGCCTCCGCTCTTCTCCGCCCAGTGCAGGAGCGCACGCCGCCTCGCCAGGCTCATCGTGACGCAGAGCGGATTCTGGTGGGAAGGCGTCACGTAGGCGAGCCTTGCCCTGGGCGCCGCCTCCACGGCGGCGGCGACGTCGTAGCCCTCGTCATCCACCGGTACCGGCACCAGCCGCGCGCCCGCGGCTTCGAATACGCCACGCGCCGCGAAGTAGCCCGGTTCCTCGAAGCACACCGAGTCCCCGGGCTCGACCAGCACGTCGCTCACGATCGAGATGGCCTGTTGTGAACCGGACACGATGAGGATCTGGTCGGGAGAGCAGCGTGCGCCGCGCGCGGCGGCGAGATGCGCCGCGATGGCCTCGCGGAGCGGCCTGAAGCCCTGAGGTTCGCCGTACGCGAGCAGGCGAGTCGACGCGCCCCGCATCCGGCGGTCCCAGAGACGGCGCCAGGTGTCCATGGGAAAGTGATCGAGCGCTGGGAGCCCGGCGCGGAAGAGCATCGGGCCGCTGGGGGGAGGCGGCCAGCGGCGGAAGGACATCTGGAGCATGCGCTCGCCACGCTTCGCCATGCGCCG
>JAHFBW010000330.1 GCA_023249845.1 Candidatus Eiseniibacteriota bacterium | reverse complement strand
CCACCTGGCGAGCGGTGTCTACTCGGCCGGCCCGCACGAGTTCACGTGGGATGGCCGTGACGACGACGGCCGCGCGGTGCGCAGTGGCGCCTACTTCGTGGCGGGGCGGGTGGGCGATCAGAGCCTGAGCCAGCGGCTGTTCATCCTGCGATAGCGAACGCCTCGCGCACCCTTCTCACCTGCGGTCACTCCTCGATGCGAGGGGTGGCCGCGGTGCTTTTCGGACGCCCTGGCCGTGGCGCCGGGGTGGATAACGGCCCTCCGCCAGCGGCAGCGCACACCGCGCGCTGCAATTGCGCGCATCGCGAATCGCCAAGGCCGAAGGCCGGCGCGGCAGGAGCCGATACCACGCAACCGTTGCGGATTCGTACGGCACCGGCTCCAAGTCGCCCCGGCTGGGGCATCGCGCCCGCCGCTGGCCGCCTGCGGCAGCGATTCGCGCGGTGAGGCTGTGCCAGAGTCCCCAGACCGCGGCTGGCCCGATTCTTCCACTACGAAGCAGGTGTCCCGATCGTGGGGAGAGGGACGAGTCGGCAGTGACGAAGCTCACTTCCGGCGTGATGGAGTCGGCGGCGTGCCTTGCGCGCACCGGCGGCCTTGGGGAAGGAGAGAGCCCCAGGGGATGTGCCAGGTAGCACACGGTGAGCGCAGGCTTCGAGCCTCGCTCACCGCCCGGTGGCGCGCCGGGCAAGCGGCCACTCCGCGAACGCGGACGTGGCCGCAGCGCATTCGGGGCCAGGGCTGACCGCGCGCCGACGCCGTGTTGGCGTCGAACCCATGACCCGGCGCAGCGTGGAAGCCGTCGTTGGATCGCTCGAGAGCGCTGGCGCCCAGGCCCGGCGCATGGCCGCGCTGTCGCTGGCCGAGAAACTCGACTGGCTCGAGGACGCGCACGCGCTCGTGATCCACATGCAGGCGCAACGGTCGCGGAAGGGCGCAGGCACCGACCCGGTTTGACCCGCGCCCGCCGCGCCCGTAACCTGTTGCCTGAACGTTCGCAGCACCCGGCAGGGCGACGTGCCCGCCGGCTCCCGGGACCCACGGGTCCCCCGCGCTCCGAGAGCGCAGCCCCCTATGCCCTTCTCATTCGAACTCGAAGCCGAAGACCAGGCCAGCGGCGCGCGCGCCGGGCGCTTCACCACGTCCCATGGCGAGGTGCTCACGCCGGCGTTCATGCCGGTGGGCACCGCGGGCTCGGTGAAGACGCTCGCTCCCGACGACCTCACGGCCGCCAGCTGCGACATCCTGCTCGCCAACACCTATCACCTGTTGCTGCGTCCGGGCGTCGGCACGGTTCTGCGCCTGGGCGGGTTGCACCGGTTCATGGGCTGGGACGGCGCCATCCTCACCGACAGTGGCGGGTTCCAGGTCATGAGCCTGACCGAGCTCAACAAGGTGCACGAGGAGGGGGTGGAGTTCCGCTCGCACCTCGACGGCTCGAAGCACATGCTGTCGCCGGAGGAGGCGATTCGCGCGCAGGACGGAATCGGCACCGACATCGGCATGTCGCTTGACCATCTGGTGCGGCTGCCGGCGCCGCCGCAGGACGTGCGCGACGCCGTGTCCCGGACCGTGCGCTGGGCGCAACGCGGTCTCGACGAGCGGGCGCGGCTGCGCGAGCAGGGGCGCGGCGGCATGGCACTATTCGGCATCAACCAGGGCGGCATCGATGCCGGCGAGCGCGCGCGCTGCTTCGCGAAGCTCGGGGCGATGCCGTTTGATGGCTTCGCGCTCGGGGGATTGTGGGTGGGCGAGGGGCGCTCGCTCGGGCTGGAGATGGTCGAGCGCGATTGCGCCGAGTTCCCGCGAGACAAGCCGCGCTATCTGATGGGTGTGGGACACCCCGTGGACGTGGTCGAGGCTGTGGCGCGCGGTGTGGACATGATGGATTGCGTGCTGCCGACGCGGAACGCGCGGCGCGGCACGGTGTTCATCGGCAGCGGCCGGCTCGTGGTGCGCAACGCCGCCTACGCACACGACGAGCGTCCGCTCGATCCCGACTGCGACTGCGCCACCTGCCGCAAGTACACGCGCGCCTACCTGCGCCACCTGTTCGTCTCGGGCGAGCTGCTGGGCATGCGGCTCGCCTCGGTGCATGCGGTGCATCACATGGTCACGTTGGTGCGGCGTGCGCGAACGGCGATCCTCGCCGGCCGCTACGCGGCGTTCCGTACGCAGTTCCTCGAGCAGTTCGCGAGCGGTGAGACGCTCGCACGGGTCGCGTCATGACGCACGCGGCCTGCACACCCCAGCGAAAGGAAGCGGCATGTTCGTGACGGCAGCGTTCGCACAGACGGCAGGAGCCCCGCCGGCGGATACCTCGCCCATGGCACAGTTCTTCGGGGGCGGCATGAGCTTCCCGGTGATGATGGCGCTCATGTTCGCGATCCTCTACTTCATGGTCATCCGGCCGCAGAACGCCGATCGCAAGAAGCTGCAGAAGCGGATCGAGGCGCTGAAGAAGGGTGACCGCGTGCTCACATCGAGCGGCATGTTCGCGACGGTCGTCAGCATCGAAGCGGACCGTGCGGTGCTGCGCATCTCGGAAGACACCAAGGTCGAGTTCGCCAAGAGCGCCATCACCCAGGTGCTCCCCGAAGGGAAGTAACGATGCCGCTGCGACCCATCCGCATCTACGGCGATCCGGTGCTGCGCCTGAAAGCGCGCGAGATCCGCGAATTCGACGACTCGCTGCACGCGCTGGTGGCCGACCTGTTCGAGACCATGCACGCCTATCAAGGCGTCGGTCTGGCGGCGAACCAGGTGGGTGTGGCGCAGCGCGTGTTCGTGGTGGACGTGCCGCTGGAGGGCGGGGCCCACGAACGCTTCGCCGTGGTGAACCCGGTCCTGAGCGAGCGGAAGGGCAAACAGATCGGCGAGGAAGGCTGCCTGTCCATGCCCGGGATCACCGAGGATGTCCAGCGCGCGCTGTCCGTGCGCCTGCGCGGTTTCGACGAACAGGGCCAGGCGATCGACCGCGTGGTGGAGGGTTTCCTGGCCCGTGCCGTCCAGCACGAGTCGGACCATCTGGACGGCGTGCTGTTCTCCGACCGGCTGTCGCCGCTCAAGAAGCAGTTCCTGCGCCGCGAGCTGGACGCGCTGGCGCGTGGCGAGCTGCCCGACGGCTACCACCCGGGCAGCGGTGGTGGGGCGGCGGGGGAGGGGGCGATATGAAGCCGCGCGCCGTGTTCATGGGCACGCCGGAGTTCGCGGTGCCGGCGCTGCGCGCCGTGGCGGCCGTGTGCGACGTGGTGCGCGTGGTGACGCAGCCGGATCGGCCGCGCGGTCGCGGCCAGCAGGTGAGCGGGTCGCCGGTGGCGCTGGCCGCGATCACGCTGCAACTGCCGGTGATGCGCCCCTCCGACATGAAGGCGCCCCAAGTGCGCGACGAGCTGGCGGCGGTGAACGCCGACGTGTTCGCGGTGGTGGCATTCGGCGCCATCCTCACGCCGGCCGTGCTGGCACTGCCGCGCGCGGGCTGCGTGAACCTGCACGGCTCGCTGCTGCCCGACTACCGCGGCGCCTCGCCGGTGCAACGCGCACTCTGGGATGGCCGCGCC